>DAOQII010000085.1:0-9179 GCA_035339455.1 Chitinophagales bacterium | reverse complement strand
AAAGATGAGTGAGATAGATTATGCATACGAATTGGAAAAAAACAGAAAAGTAGAGCTTAAATGCAAAGGCACAGATCTGTGTGTATATTCAACATTTACCGGTGCGAATTACAATACTTTTACCTTCTCACAAGCTACCGATTTTAATACAGGAGAATTTATTTCTTTATTAAATAATCTGGTAAAAGCATACCATAAAAATCTAACTGCAAAAAATAAAGAGGCTGAAGAATATGGTAACTTACAAGATGATTTGGACAAGTACAAATCGAATAAAGACAACATGAGCAGTGGCACCACTTCTAGTTCTAAGCAAACAACCTCAGGGAATTATCAAGCGGAATTGAAAAAACTAAATGACTATCTGAAAACATTTGATAATGGTTATTACGGTTATTGGGAAGTAAAAGACGGCTACATCTATGATAGATTCAAAGCAGGGAAATACAACAAATTCAAGATGGAAGACATGGAAGGTGCAATCATACAGGCTGAATATTCCAGAGTTATTTTTAAATGCAAAACAGGAGACTGTATTTCCACAGATTGGAAGCCAAACGGAAAAGAGCCTTATACCCAATTTACAAAAAGTGGCTCTTACAATTACAAAGAACTGGCTGACTTATTAAACAACTTCAGAGATGCTTATCTGTCAAAGAAAAAACAAAATACCTCATCTAATAATAGCGAAAAATATACAGAGTCTTCAGAATTTCTTAATGGGTACGAATCGAATAAAGACAATATGAACAGTGGCACCAATAAGACCACATCATCATCAAAAACTACGTCAAGCAGTAAGGCAGAAAACATAGAAAAAGCAAATAAGGCATTGCAAGAACTGAATAATTTAATGGTAACACTCGACAATGGCAGGTATGTAGGAATGGAAGTAACGGATGGATATATAATTAATCGCTATCAAAATAATCAGTATTCAAAAGCAAAAATAGAAGACATCGATCATGTTGAGATTAACACTCAATACAACTATGCGAAGTTGGCTTGCAAAGGCGAGAGTAAATGTATCTACTCTACAATCACAGGTTCTTATCACGATTATTTTAACTTCAATGCATCCGGCAGTAAGCTGACACAAATGGAAAAATTATTGAATAATTTCCTGACCGCATTAAAAAAATGCACAGACCCTAATCTATCTTCATCAAAAACAACTTCTACATCAACATCCAGACGCGATGAAGAAGCCAAAAAAAGATTGGAAAATGCAAATAAATCCGGTTCAAATAAGAAGACTGAAGATGAGGATGATTTTTATTGGATTGATGAAGACTTTGATGTATTAGCCAATACACAAACAGATAAAAAAGAAACTACTAAATCATCGGGAACTACTAGCAGCACATCAGCGTCAAATAAATATGCTGATGCATTAAAAAAGCTGAATGCATATTTGCAAATTTATAACAAAGAGACTTACAGAGATATTGAAGTAAAAGACAATGATGTGTACTTTAAGTATTATTCTTCCGGGCTCAATTATGCATCTACCATTAGCATCAGCAAGCTAAAACAAAATACCTATATAGAAGATTACAGTAGCAATACCATAAGACTAAAATGTAAAACCGGAAGTTGTTTTTGGTCAGAATATTCAGATGATTATGCCGATCATTTTCAATTTTTCACTTATAGCAACGGCGATAAAAACAAGCTAAAAAAACTATTGCAAGATTTTATAGCAGCGTTGTAACTTGAAGTTGGATGTTTCCTGTGAAGTCGGATGTTTCCATCCGACTTAATACTATTTTCATTAAAGGTCGGATGTTATCATCCGACTTTTTAATTATGCTTGTTAATAATTAATAATAGTTCATATTGTTATTTTAAAAAGATAAACTATTATTTTTATTTGAAATCTTTATCCCGAACTCAAATTAAATAGTAGTAAATTTGACTTCTAAATTTAAGTAATGGCAAATAATACCGTAAAACTACATCGCGTTTTTTCGGCTCCGGTTGAAAAAGTATTCAGAGCATTTTCAGACCCCGATGCAATGGCTTCCTGGATTCCGCCTTATGGTTTCATTTGCAAAGTTCATAGCATGGATTTTAAAGTGGGCGGTACGTATAAAATGTCATTTACAAATTTCACCACTGGTAGCTCGCATAATTTTGGTGGGGAATATGTAGAAATCATCCCGGATGAAAAAATAAAATATACCGACAAGTTCGATGATCCTAATTTGCCGGGGCAAATGATTACGACCATAGAGCTTAAAAAAGTTTTATGTGGCACAGAAATAATTGCGACTCAAGAAGAAATTCCTGATGCAATACCTGTTGAAATGTGCTATTTAGGTTGGCAAGAATCTTTAGATAAATTAAAACGATTAGTGGAACCGAATATCCCTGATGCGTAACAAAAACAATCACAAAATAAAATTTCAGCGATGGCACAAATTAATCCGTACATTCATTTCAATGGCAATGCAGAAGAAGCATTCAACTTTTACAAATCCATATTTGGCGGAGAGTTTGCTATGCTTGTCCGTTATAAAGACATGGCAAATCCACACAACCCGAATGCCGAAAAAGAAGCCGATAAAATTATGCATATTGCCTTGCCTATTGGCAAACATAATGTCTTAATGGGTAGTGATACACCGGAATTTATGGGCAGACATAATGAAAATGAAAACAGAAGCAAAATTTCCATCAGCGCAGAAAGTAAAGAAGAAGCCGATCATTTGTTTAATGGGCTTTCAGCCGATGGACAAGTTGAAATGCCGATTGCTGACAGTCCTTGGGGTTCGTATTTTGGTATGTTCAGAGATAAATTTGGTTTTGAATGGATAGTAGATTTTGACCCAAAATATAACGGACAAACCACATAATACCAATTGTATTTTTTTACGGAAATTAAGTAATAAACAGACCATCTGCTTACGCCAGCTTTTCCAAATTTTTTGACCTGTATAATTGAAAAAACATACTGACGAATGAAAAATGAAATACGTATAGCGATTACAGATAAACAACGTACTGCACTGATCAGCACATTAAAAATGCGTTTTGAAAAGTATAGCATTCGGCATAAAAACATCGAATGGGAATCGCTTGAAATCAAACTGAAAGCCCAACCGGATAAATTGAATATCCTCTTTTTAATGGAAGATACTGGTGGAGAACCCGATGTGGTGGCCTACGACAAAAATACCGGCCAATATACTTTCTTTGACTGTTCGGAAGAAAGTCCTAAAGGCAGAAGAAGCCTTTGCTATGACCATAAAGCACTGGAAGCGAGAAAGGAACACAAACCTCAAAACAGTGCACAGCAAATGGCAGCAGAAATTGGCATAGCACTTTTAACGGAAGCACAGTACAGAGCATTACAGCAACTGGGGCAGTTCGACACCAAGACATCAAGCTGGATAGCCACACCCGAAAATATCAGAGTGCTTGGTGGGGCTATTTTTGCCGACAGAAGATACGGGCAAGTTTTCATCTATCACAACGGAGCCGAATCTTACTATGCAGCAAGAGGATTTCGCGGATGTTTGATTGTATAGACTTGAGAAATAGAATTAGACAATACCAAAATCGTCATTGCTCTTTACAAAAACGAATAACGTAAAATTGAAAGCAGTATTAACGAATAAATGTTTCGTATATTTGGGAGTAAAGTGCAATTAAATATGAATTCCGCAAATTTCAAATTAGCAGAACAAGAAATTAAGAAAATATGTACTAATTCACCTAAGAATAATTGCGAACATGTTTTTTGTAAATTGCATGAACCTGAATATTTAGGTTCTCATGAAAAAAATAGCCATGTTTGTGTTGCTTGCAATTTAAATGACTCAATTGAAAAAATATACAAATTCTTAAAAGGATTAAAAAATGAGGATGATATAGAATATTCATTTACTATTTTTATTCTATTGTGTTACCTATCTGTTGAAAAACTTACAATAATATTTAAACACATTGGTATTTCGCAAGACTATGTAGAAAAAAATTGGACAATTTTAATTGAAATTAGAAAATGGGCAAATTTTATTAAGCACCCAAAAGGTTTTTTATTTTCTCATCATCCAGTATATCTATATGAAAATGAGAAAATAGACAAAACATATCAAAATTGGAAAGTGATTAATTATGACAACTTTATTGAACCACTATATAAAAGAGAAGATGAAGGAAAATACATACAAACAATTTCTCAAATTGGAAATAAAAAGGATATTCTAGTAATAATTCCAAATCCATTTAGACTTGTAACTGAATTCAATGTTGTATGTAACAAAATTTGTGAAAAAATAAAAAACAATGAACATTTTAAAGAAATACTAAAACATGAAACTGTAATTGATGACTACAATTAATTGCTGCTAACAAAAAAATTGCAATCGTTGTGGTAGATTTGGTAATTCAAGTTTTGTTTATTATATTTAATTTGTAAATAAGTGTTGATTGGTGCTAAACATATATAAACATCGCAATTTTTAAACGTTAGTTGTAAAAGAAGAAATACATAACTTTATACTAAAAACACATGCAAGATATTAAAAACTAAATTAAATTTAAAATGATAGAAAGATTTTTAAAAGCAAAACATTGGAAACTATTTCTTTTGACATTTGGAATTCCAATAATTTTTCAATTTATTTTGATGGGTTTTATGCTTTCCAATTTTACAACAACCTCAAATCCTGACCCAGTGGAAATGCTTAGCTGTATGAAATTTTTTCCCTTAATTATGGTATTTTTTACAGCAATATTTTTTGGTTGGTTTTGGTCAGTTGCAATAGGCCTACAAAATAAAATACCTAAAAATTTAACTATGAATGTGAAAAAGTTTAAACTATTTTTCTTTATACCGATTATATATATTTTCTGTATTACAATTTTCATATCATATACAATGGATGGAATAATCATAAGCGGAAACGAACCAAATGTTGGGCTTTTTGGAAGTCTGTTTGCTTTCATCGTGCCTATGCATTTATTTTCAATGTTTTGTATCCTTTATACGTTGTACTTTGTTGCAAAAACTATTAAAACTGTAGAATTACAAAAAGAAGTGAAATTTTCAGATTTTGCAGGTGATTTTATTTTGATTTGGTTTTATCCCATTGGAATATGGATAATTCAACCTAAAATAAATAAATTCATAGAAGAATCAAAATAGGCTGAAAAAGTGAAACAATATCTATATACATTTAAAATAATTATTTATTTTGTCAAATTATAACTACTCTAAAGGATTTAAAATAAAAAAACTACTATTTAAAACATTCATTAGTTTAATTGGACTTTATTTCATTGCATGCGGGCTGCTGTATATTCTCCAAGAAAGACTTATTTTTTTCCCTGAAAAATTAGCTAAAAATTACAACTTTGATTTTAAACAATCCTTTCAGGAAATAAATATAAAGACGAAAGATAGTAATCTATTAAATGGTCTTTTATTTACTACAGATTGCCCTAATGGATTGATATTTTATTTACATGGAAATGCCGGCAACTTAAGTTCCTGGGGTGATGTTGCAAAAACATACATAGGTTTAAATTATGACGTTTTTATAATGGACTACCGAGGATATGGAAAAAGTGAAAGCTGCATAAACGGACAAAGTCAAATGTTTGATGACATTCAAATAGCTTATAACGAACTAAAAAAAACATATCATGAAAATGAAATTATTGTACTAGGGTATTCCATAGGAACTGGACTTGCTGCTAAGCTTGCTTCAGAAAACAATCCTAAACTTTTGATTTTACAAGCCCCTTATTACAGCCTGACAGATATGATGAAACATACCTATCCTTTTGTTCCGGTATTTTTATTGAAATATAAATTTCCTACCAATGACTGCTTAAAAAAATGTAACATGCCGGTAATTGTTTTTCACGGAAATCAAGATGAGGTTATCTATTATGGTTCATCTCTGAAACTAAAAAAAGAATTTAAACCGAATGATACATTAATTACATTAACCGGACAAGGTCATAACGGAATAACAGAAAACGCTGACTATATTTCTGCAATGAAAAATCTGATTGGCAATTAGCAACATTTAAATTCAACATTTAACATCCAACATTCCTTAAGCTTCATCATAGTTGACAATACAATCGTTGGTTTTGGGGTGTGATTGGCAAGTTAAAATAAAACCTTCTTCCAGTTCTTCTTCGGTCAAGGGTTCATCATCATCCATTTCCACTTTTCCGGCAGTCAGTTTGGCCTTGCAACTGCAACATGCAGCCACCCTGCAGGCATATGGCGGGTCTAAATCAGCCGCTATGGCCGCTTCTAATATGGTTTCGCCATCGTGTACCGTAATCTGACTTTCCTTGCCATCTAAGATGATCTTTACATTATATGACATGCCCTGTTATTTAGTGATATGTGAATCTAAAAAAGAAATCAGAATTAATATGACATTTCTAAGTAAAAGTTCAACTTTCTATCCTTAGTAAAGAAATGCAAAATAAATTGCTTATTGTTTGCCGAACATATTCCCGAAGTTTCCACCCATCTTACTCAGCAGTTCTTGAGCTTGAGCCTGAAAATCAGCCATATTCACTTTGCTGAGTATTTTTGAAAAATCAGGCATACCGCGATCATCCAAAAATTGATTTCTGAATTCGGCAAATACTTGCTGAATAGAAAAATCTCTGACTTTTTGTGCCATTTCCTCACTCAATCCTACTTTATTCACCAAATCATTCAACAAATTTTCTTTCATTTCATTGAGCTTCGGGTTATTGGTAATATCGTTGATGCCATTATTCATCATATCTTTCATTCCGTCTATTCCTCCTGAAAAAATATCCTGAGAAATAAACTTCTGGAAGTTTTCAAAAAGCACATTAGTACTTTGAGATGTTTGATCTGTATTCAACCCAAATCGTTCTTGTATTTGTTGTTGAATTTTTGCTTGAATATCGCCGAATAAACTTTCTAACATGGTGTGTAGTTTAGAACAAATATAAGCCAAAATTCAAAATTAAATCAAAATGTTTTTTACTTTTAGTGACAAAACAAATTAGTATGCATATTCAATTTTGTGGAGCCGCACAAACTGTTACGGGTAGTTGTCACCTGCTTACTTTAGACAATGGGATGAAAGTATTACTTGATTGTGGTTTATATCAAGGCAACGAAGATACAATGGCTTCATTTAATGATCAATGGTATTTTAAGCCGGAAGAAATTGATTTGATGATTTTGTCGCATGCACATATTGATCACTGTGGCAGAATTCCAAAATTAGTAAAAGATGGTTTTAAAGGAAAAATATTCTGTACATCAGCTACTCGGGATTTATGTGCTATTATGTTGCTCGATTCAGCCCACATACAACAAAGTGATGCAGAATATGAAACAAAAAAAACCGGGAAGTTAATCAGGCCACTCTATACCGAAGAAGATGCTAAGTTTTGTCTGAAGTATTTTGTTTGTGTTGAATATGCAGAGTGGTTTAAGATAAATAAAAATATAGAACTGTTGTTTTCTGATGCCGGACATATTTTAGGAAGTGCCACCGTTACTTTGAAAATAACTGAAGGCGACAAAGAAACTTTTGTAGGCTTCAGTGGCGATTTGGGCAGGTATAATCGACCTATTCTAAAAGACCCTGTGCCGATGATGGAGCTGGATTATTTATTGTGCGAATCAACTTATGGAGGTGTAAAACATGAGGAATCACCCGAAAGTGATGACAGACTCTTGCAAATCATAAAAGAAACTTGCATTGAAAACAAAGGTAAACTCATTATTCCGGCATTTAGCATAGGCAGAACGCAGGAATTGCTGTACCGCATGGATTTACTTTATACATCCGGAAAACTAGGCGACATAAAAGTGTATGTGGATAGTCCCTTGGCAATGAATGCCACAGAGATTTTCATCATGCATCCCGAATGTTATGATGATGATATTCAGCATTTTATTGAGAAAGATGAAAATCCTTTCGGGTGGCGGAATCTTTATTTTACAAGAAATATCGAGCAATCCAAGCGTTTAAACAATTCAGATGAGCCATGCATCATCATTGCTGCTTCGGGTATGGCCAATGCCGGACGAGTGAAGCACCATATCTTTCACCAAATAGAAAAACCCGAAAACACCATTTTGATAGTTGGCTATTGTGCCGAAGGTACTTTAGGTGAGCAACTGGTGAAAAAACCGGAGGTGGTTGAAATTTTTCATGAAGTAAAAAAAGTGAATGCGCGTATAGAAGTGATGAGCAGTATGAGTGCACATGCCGACCAACCTGAAATGCTTCAATTTTTATCCAATCAAAATAAACAACTACTGAAAAAAATATTTTTGGTACACGGTGAACCGAAAAGACAAATGGCATTTAAGTCTGCTTTGGAAGAAGCCGGATTTAAAAATGTTTCCATCCCATATTTGGGAGAAACAGCTAAGCTAGAAGAAGTAAGCTAAATGAAGTGCCCACGACTGGACTCGAACCAGCATGCCTTGCAGCACCACCCCCTCAAGATGGCGAGTCTACCAATTTCTCCACGTGGGCAGAAAAATTAAGTTGCAAAGATACAGTATCGGATAAAGAGTACAAAAAAAATGTGCAAATTTACTTATAACCTGAATTCAGGATAAGCGTTTCAATTTAAAAACAGTTGATTTTATAATCAAGCACCACCGCCTTTTTATTCTTCCGTCTTGTTAAGTTGGAGGGAAAATGAGAAATCAACTATTTTTTTTTACCTTATTTTTCTTAGCACAAACTTAGGTTTTTAACTTTTTCGTATTCTTCTTATTACAACCTACTCTCCTTTTACGAAAATGCGATACATCATATAAATTCCGAGTGGATAAATCCAAACAATTTTCAATATGCTTATTGTTGTAATGGGAAGTTTAAATTGCCAAACTAATATGGGAAATCCCACTAGAAATAACAAGATAAAAATGCCGTAAAATTTTCCGCCTTTGCTGCCATAAAAATTTTTCCCTTTCATGATTGTCGGTTGTGCATGTCCTGATGTTTGATCGGCTCTATGTTCATTGTATAAAGCAATTTGCCGGCTTAAGGTTGAAGAAAAAAGGTTGTAATTTTCTGCATCTTCCAGCACACTGCTGAAAGTAAACGTATGGGTATGATTATTTTTGTCTGTCAATTTTATAATACTGCCATTAGCTTCGTCATTGATTGAATAAGATTGTATTTCTGACCATGGGA
>DAOQII010000084.1:8103-9179 GCA_035339455.1 Chitinophagales bacterium | reverse complement strand
GATTATCCCTGGTGGAAGTATTTTGAGCGCCCCAGCGTGAAATACAGTGATTATAAATATGTAGCAGAAAAATCGAAACTGGCAGATTATGTAACTTTTGAAATCAACCCAAGGCAATTTCCGGAAGTGAGCTACAAGGACAAAAAAACTAGAAAAGCCAATATTTCAGGAGTGATGGATAACTATGGAAAAATCTTTAATCTGGAAACAGAGAAAGGAAGGTTTCTATCTTCCATGGAAATAGCTAACGGTATAAATGTGTGTGTGATTGGGAAAGATATTGCAGAAAAACTGTTTAATCCAAATGAAGAAATACTGGACAAGCAAATAAAAATCGATGGAAAAGAAGTCAAAATAATTGGAGTCATCAAGAAAAAAGGGCAAGATCTGCTTGGGTTTAATTATGATAAATCAATTGTAGTGCCGTATAACTTTTATGTCAGAAATTTTAGTGATGATGACAATCAGACGGATAAAACGGTAGAAGTGCATATCCGCCCAGGCGAAAGCATGGATGAGCTAAAAAACGAATTAATTGCTCTAATGCGTTCATCGAAAAAACTGCGCCCTAAACAAGATGATAATTTTTCACTCAATGAACTAAGTGTAATTGCAAAAGGATTTGACGGACTATTTAGCGGACTGGATATTGTAGGGTTGATTATAGGCGGACTTGCGGCTTTGGTGGGTGGATTTGGTATAGCGAATATCATGTTTGTTTCCGTATCTGAACGAAAGGCTGTTATCGGCATCAAAAAGGCACTCGGAGCAAGACGCAGAGATATTCTTACTGAGTTTTTACTGGAATCCGTTTTTTTATGTTTGATTGGTGGCGCAATTGGTTTGCTATTGGTCTATTTGTTAGCCATTGCAGCTACAAACGGCACTGGTATGGAATTTACGCTTAATCTGAAAAATTCACTAATCGCCATCTTTCTGTCTATTATTTTAGGGATTTTATCCGGGATTATTCCGGCATTCTTGGCCGCCAAACTCGATCCCGTGGAAGCAATCAGAAGTAAATAGCAATCCCATAATTTGAGAAATCATCGTTCCTTATACTAACCCTTACTACT
>DAOQII010000084.1:0-8003 GCA_035339455.1 Chitinophagales bacterium | reverse complement strand
TATCCTAGTTTCTCATCTGTTATTTAATATTAAACACTAAATTTAACCGATAATTGGTATTACTTTTGCAGGAATAGTATCAAATTATGCGAAGAATTACCACACTACTTCTTTTTTTGTTCAGTTTGATGGCTCAGGCCAAAGAAGTGGTGCAATTTTCCGGTTTTATTAAAGATGCTACCTCGAATGCTCCGCTACCATTTTGTACTATATATATTCAAGGCGAAAACAGAGGCACTATATCCAATTTAGACGGCTATTTTAATTTCGTGGCTGCAAAAGGCGACACGATTATAGTATCATCAGTAGGATATAAAAAATTCAGCATCATTATTCCTGCAGATTTGGATAAAAACAGTTTTTATAAAGAAGTGGGCATAGAACGCGATGTAATAGAGCTGCCCGGACCTGTAATTTATCCGCTTCCCACGCCGGGTCAGTTAGGTCAGGCTATGATAAATCTGGATATTCCGGATAATATGCAGGAACTGGCACAACAAACTATTGAGAAATCTATACTAACTGACGAGTTGTCAAGAAAAATGAATTACAGCGGTAATGAAAATTACAATCAATATGTTCAGCAGCAAGTAGGTTATTACTACAATCGCTACGGCGGTCAACGCCCGGGAATTTCACTGACAAATCCTTTTGCCTGGGCACAATTTATCAAAAGTATTAAGGACAAAAAGAAGAAAAAGAAGAAATAAAATTACTTCTTGTATATTTTTACTTTGTAATCTGTATCTGTTATTCCTTTCAGCAGTTTGTTGAGTTTAGGCAAAATCATCTTTCTTTTTAATGCGCCCAACCTGTCGGTAAATAATATGCCTTCTATATGGTCATATTCATGCTGAATCACTCTGGCGTTAATATCATCGTGTTCTTCAATATGCTCATTAAAATCCTCATCATAATAGCGGATTTTTATTTTCGCCTGTCTCGCTACGTCTTCTCGAATACCGGGAATACTCAAACAACCTTCTTCGTATTTCCACTCATCACCACTTTGTTCCAGAATTACAGGATTAATAAAAGCCTTTTTAATACCGCTGAAATTGGAATCCTTTTTCTTGCGTTCTTCCAGTTGCTGGGTGTCTACGATAAACAAGCGTATGGATAAACCAACTTGAGGCGCTGCCAAACCTACCCCATTTGCACCATACATAGTTTGGAACATGTTGGCAATGAGTGGCTTCAAATTAGGATAATCGGTACCAATTTCCACACCTTTTTTCTTTAAAACAGGATCGCCGTATATCGTTATTGGAAGTATCATCGTAATTTTTGCAAAAATACATTTTTCCATCGATTTTTTTGAAAAGTAAAAATCCGTATAAACTAACTCTAAAGAACCCCGTATGCCGGAATAAAACATATTAATGTTTTATTTTATATAGTTCTGATTAGCCTCACTTTGATTTAATTATCATTAAGAAATGTATTTGCACTTTTACATGAAAAATATAAATACTATTTTTGCGTTACATAAATGCCTTCTCCGGAGGGCATTTTTTTGTGGAATAATATTTGTAATTTATTTTGTAGTGAGAAAATATACATTAACAATAAGTTTGTTTTGCCTTTGCTTCTTGCTTTCTTTTGCTCAAAAGAATGGTAAGAATATCGGAGGCATTGGGGGGCAGGCTTTATTTGACAGTATCTCTAAGCGGCCTATCGTGAAATCTCTCGAAATCAATAACTATTTTACTGCCCATACGCTAAAACCCGGAGATTTGATTTTGGAAGTAGATAAGGTGCCGGTTCACAATATGAGTTATAGCGAGGTTTTGGGATTGGTACAAGGAGTAATTGGCACACCGATGAGCTTGAAAATACTGCGCTATAACGGTATCGAAAAATATTATGAGATTAAACGTATCCGTGTTACATTAGATATGAATCCTACCTGGTGGTCGGTGCCTGATTATCGCTATTTTGAACTGATGGATGGTATAAATTATACGATTTCTCAACTCAGAGTAAACGGAAGAAATTCTATAGACACCACTAAATACAGAATGGCAAACGACAGATATTTCTGTAACTTTAACATTAGAGGAGCTTATGAGTCGGTTTATATCAACAAAGGAGGCAGGCTAAGCTATAGTTGTTCATTCTTAAAGTCTGATGACCGCTCTAAAGCAGAAGGTATGTATGTCTGGCTGAAATCGCAAATGACTAATCTGAAAATTCCTTTTGTAAAGTTGCAGAAAAATGAAAAAGTACTAACCGATTCAAAGGATTTTATATTTAATCCGAAAGAAACTTCTGATTTGACTTTAGCTAATCTGAAAATTAATGCCAGAATGTTCAAAGAGTTTGACAAGGAAGAAAATAAAGATTTGTGGAAAGTAGAGTTGGATATTAGCATGTAAAAAAGCTGTTTTCAGTAAAATCAATGCTCATCGGCTGATTTTAAAAGCTTGTTTTGCTGCTCTTACTTTATTTCCAAATGATATTTTTCTGGCTTTTTTATAGTTTATTTTTTTTGGCAGATAACCGTCTTTCACGTCATAGCTGCAAATCAAATTTCCGTACGTATCGATTGCCGAGAGGGTAACGGAGCTGTTGCCGTTTACGGTTACTTTTCCGAAAGCATCGTTGTAATTCGTATTGTTGATACCTTGCCCGCCTTTATTCCATAAATCTAACTTGAGTTGGTTATAAATAATGCCGGCTAATTTTGAGTTTTCTTGTGCCAGCGATGCCGCCATTAGTTCCGGGAATCCTGAATTTATACCATCATCAATTGCAACAGTATGTGCATCTCCGCTGAGTACAATTACATTTTTTATTTGATTATCGGCGCAATAATTAATTAAATCAGTTTGCGACTCGGGAAATGCAAACCACATGGTGGATAAGGATGCTGCAATGTACGCACCGGTCATGTTTTTATAAATAATTTTATTTTGAACCGGCTTAAGCAACATCAAATTCATCAGCTTTTTATACGATGCATTAAAAGTAACCCCGCTTATAATAAACTTCCATTGTGCCTTAGAGTCTTTCAGCTTTCTTTTAAGCCAGTATTGCTGTGCCGTATCCAGAATTGTATGATTTTCGGGTACTCTGTATTTCCAATACTTCCCCTTTTTTTGCAGTACTTCTAAATTGGGCGAACGAGTAGAGCGAGTATCTAAGATAAAAAATTCAGCATTGCCACAAACAAAACTATGATAAGCCTGTTTTGTATTCACTTCAGGGTAAGACGGGAAAAAACGGGACATTCCCATATACAGACTTTGCTTATAACTTGTATCATATGGAATTTCTTTGCAAGTAATACGGTTGTCTTGTCTTTGTATTTCGGAATAAGTAGATTTTGAGAAATCATCATGCACGCCATCCTCATCATCAAACATGTAGTCGATGGCTGTTTCTTGCATCAGTTTAGATAAGTTGGGCATTGTGTATCGCAGTTGGTAAATTTCTTTTACTCGTTCAATATTTTCCAGGTAATAAAAATTCCCGTTTTTAAGATTATCCGAATACAGCCAGTCGCCGAGATGCAAAAAAAACAAAGGATGCTGTTTTTGCATTTCGATAAAGATAGAATCTCTATGATGCTGCTCCGTGCAAGACCCGAACGTGAATGAAAATGAAGAAGGATATCCGGAATGCGGGAATGTTTTGAAAGAGCCTCTATAATGGCTGCTGTCGCCATTGAGTTGGATGTCATACTGATAAATATAGTCAGGCTGGAGATGGTTTAATTGTAAATGTGCTACTTGATTTGTGGTCTGAAACGGGAAACTAAGTTCGTATTTAGTGTTTTGATTGAGATACACATGTACGACGCCTTTTGATTCCTTTTTTGTGAAAAATAATAGCTTGGCAGAATTTTCAGTAACAGCTCCTGTAACAGGTGTGGTGGTAATTGTTTGCCCAACTATTGAAACAGAAATGAGTAAAAGTTGTAAAAAAATAAAGCCTCGAGCTTTCATCTTTTAAAAGTATAAAAAAATGCAAAGTCTTTCAGTAATGTAATGTTAAGTCTTACAGTAATTTCAATATGCTTAATGAAATTAATTTATTGTGCAGTTTAACCACATAGATGCATAGCATTTTTAATGATAATTAGTTGTTTGCAGCAAATTAGTATAGTTATTCAAGCAAACACATAGTATCGCCAATGGAGATTCCTATGTTTTTCTATTCTTACCTCAATCTTTGTATGGTAATCATTTTTAATCCTAAAAAGAATTTATGCTTCTATGTGGTAAAGATTATAAAACAAATATTACATTATGTTAAAACTAATATTTTCAAATCAATGAAGCGGTTGTATCACAAAGATACTTTCCATATAAAATATATACACATTCTGTACCTTTGCAAAATGGTGTTTGATGATAGTTTGATTTTTATAGTGGGAAATTCGCGCAGTGGTACAACTTTGCTAATGCGCGTACTCGAGCATCACCAGAATGTTTTTGTGTTTAATGAACTTCATTTTTTTGAAGAACTATGGTCGCCGGATGATAAAAACAAAAAACTATCTGTATCAGAGGCTGTTGAACTCTATTCCAAATTACTGCTTACACAAAGAATTGGTTATAAAACACACGACCAAAACTATCACCAGTTTGATGCAGAAAGCGAAGAAGTCATTAAACTTTTACCCCAAGATAAACTGACCGGAGAATTTGTTTTTACGGAAATGCTGAAGCGTGAAGCGGCTCTTCACCACAAAACTATTATTTGTGAAAAGACCCCGCAAAATGTTTTCTATCTCAAAGAAATTCTGGAGATTTATCCGAATGCCCGAATTATAAATATGGTGCGCGACCCGCGTGCAATTATGCTCTCGCAAAAAAACAAATGGAATCGCCGCAAATTAGGAAGTGATTATATGACAGAAAAGGAAGCCTTGCGTTTGCGAATTAATTATCATCCCATTACCATTTCAAAACTGTGGAATGCAGCCATTACTGCAGCCCGTAAAATGGAAACTGACTCCAGAATAATAACGGTACGGTTTGAGGACTTGCTCGATCAGCCGGAAACCATCATACGCAAGGTGTGCAAGCACCTCGGAATTGCATACCACGAAAATATGTTGCAAATCAAACAAGTCAGTTCTTCAAATGAAGCCGACAGTAAAGACATCGGATTTAAAAAAGAAAGGGCGAGCAACTGGAAAAAGGGAGGATTAAACAAAGCAGAAATCTGTTGGAATGAGAAAATTTGCGGAGATAATATGTTGCATTATGGTTATACGTTAGATAAGCCGGATACCGGTGTTTTTCAAATTGCGGCTTATTTTATTTCATTTCCGTTTAAGCTGATATTGGCCTTATTCTTCAATTTAGACAGAATGAAAAACATAGCGGAAACTTTAAAAAGACGTTTGAAGTAGCTTTAAAAAGAGTAATACAATTGTGCTGATTTGATTTATTTCAACTTGCGGAACAAACTGCCAAATTGCATCATCTTGCTCAAATCGCTTACCTTAATTTTGCCAGACATGAACGCTTCCTGAGGATTCATGCTTCCTGTTTCAACGGCAATATAAGTAGCATCATCGGTTTCTACTAAACAATCTGCAATTTTAAGTTCATTTTCTACAGCTGTTTGGATTTCCAAATTTCCGTCTTGAATCATGACTCTGTAGTTTGAAGTATCAAATTTAAACACAACATGCAATTTAATATCTTTTGCTTTTTCAGTTTTGAATCTTGAAGGCAATGTCGCAAAAATTTTGGCTACTGAATCAAATCTATTTGATTCAGCAGTCGGTGACTGACTGTTGTCTTTCAATTTATAACTCACTTCATCCATCACCATTTTAGAAATTATCTCCAGCATGATTTCTGATGTTCCGCCACCAATTGTTCCTAATCTGGAATCTCTGAAAAAACGGGCAATTTTGTATTCTTCCATATAGCCATAGCCGCCAAACATTTGCAAGCACTGATAGGCAATTTTATCGGATAATTCTGTAGCCAGCAATTTTACCATGCTAGCTTCTTTCACGCAATATTTACCCTTGCTGTATAAATCGCAAAT
This sequence comes from Chitinophagales bacterium, assembly GCA_035339455.1. Classification (GTDB taxonomy): domain Bacteria; phylum Bacteroidota; class Bacteroidia; order Chitinophagales; family JADIYW01; genus JADJSS01. The sequence continues at coordinate 1,988 of DAOQII010000084.1, read as the reverse complement.
GTGGTAACAAAAAGTTTTTACAGCAGTCAACTCAGCATACATTTGAGCTATTTTATGCCGCAATACCTGAAATTTGTTTATAGTTCTGCCAAATGCTTTTCGTTCGTTCATGTATTTAAGGGTGTAGTCCAGCGCCCACTCTGAGGAGGCTATTGCACCTAATGCCAGTGTAAGACGCTCCAGCTCGAAACGCTGCATGATGTAATAAAAACCTTTGTTTTCTTCGCCCAATAAATTATCTGCCGGAACTCGAACTTGATCAAAAGCTATTTCTGCCGTATCGCTGGCTTTCCAGCCCAGTTTTTTTAAGGGAGATTTTGTTATACCTGCACTTTGGGTATCGACAATGATTAATGAAATGCCACTTGCTCCGGCATCAGGTCGAGTTTTACAAGCTACAATATAATAATCTGCGGATACGCCATTGGTAATAAAACATTTTGAGCCGTTAATGATATAAGCATCACCATCTTTAACTGCCGTTGTTTTTATTCCGGCCACATCACTGCCTGCATGTGGTTCCGTAATCGCTAATGCACCATGCCACTCACCGCTGATGCCTTTTTTCAAATATTTTTCTTTTAAGAAAGGCGAACCTTCATGTTTTAGATGAGATAATGTGAGGTAAGGATGTGCAGATAAACTCGCCCCAAATCCTCCACTTTCACACTTAGAAATTTCTTCTATAAAAATGACATCATACCAGAAATCCAGATTAGAGCCTCCATATGCTTCTTCTTGTGTCAAGCCGAAAAACCCCATATCACCAAACCTTTGAAATACTTCGTCCGGTACTTCACCGTCCTCTTCCCATTGTTCAATATGAGGCATGATTTCTTTATCCAAAAAAGTCCGGAAGGTCTGGCGAAACAGATCATGGTCGGCGTTAAAATAACTCATCTTTCAAAAAATATTTTCTTATTGCCCGAATATAGCTTATTCTGTATTGAATTAACAAAGATTTAGTTCAATATTTCGGGAGGAATCAATAATTTCGGAACAAAATTTGATTAACCTCCTACGTAATTGCGATTTATGAAAAAAATCTACGCTGTACTTCTTTTATTAACAAGTGTTTCTACGGTTTTTGCCGTGCAGAAAAATTATAACGTAACCATAGAAGTAAAAGGCATATCCAACGATATCGGAATTTTAGCTTACTATTACGGAGACAAGCGCCTGATACAAGACACGGTAAAATTTGATGCAAAAGGAATCGGTAAAATTCAGGGGAAAAAAGAAATTCCGGCCGGCGTTTATTTGTTGGCATTTCCCAAATTAAAATATCAGTCATTCGATATTATTTTAAAAGAACCTGAATTCAGTATCACTACAGATACGTTGGATTTAGTTAATCATGCCTTTGTAAAAAACTCGGTGGAAAACAAGCAAATGTTTGACGACATGAAATATATGTTGCCACTGGGCAAACAAAATGATTCCATATACAAAGCAAATAAGGACTTGAAAAAAGGCGATCTGAAATATAATGAGTATGTCAAGGTTTCTGAAAAAATAAATGAACAGATGCTGACACACCGCAAAGAAATGATAAAAAAATACCCGAATACCTTTTACTCCAAGTTAATAAAACTGATGCTGGATACGGATGTGCCGGAAGCACCTAAGAAACAAGATGGCACTATTGATTCTACATTTAAATACACCTATACCAAACAGCACTATTTTGACCATCTGGATTATAACGATTCCGGCATGGTGCGTTCGCCGGTATTGGGAGGAAAAATTACCCGTTACTTTGATAATTATGTCTACCCGCATCCTGACTCCATCACACAGGAAATAGATAAGTTTTTGGCTAAAACAAGAAACAACAGAGAGCTGTTTATGTTTACATTAAACACCTTGTTTATGAAATATGCCAAAAGTGAAATAATGGGGCAAGACGCTGTTTTTGTTGATATGGCAGAAAAATATTATTTAAGCGGAGTAGCCTGGTGGCCTGACCCGAAAGGATTAGCCGAACT
>DAOQII010000083.1:0-9184 GCA_035339455.1 Chitinophagales bacterium | reverse complement strand
GTAATTTCCTCTTCGGTTAATGAATCTAAAGCAGAAGTGGCTTCATCAAAAACCAATAAGTTCGGATGTCTCAGCAAAGCGCGAGCTACAGATAAACGCTGTTTTTCTCCGCCGGATATTTTCATGCCGCCTTCACCGATTACCGAATCAATTCCTTTATCACTTCGAGCCAGTAAGCTCTGACATGACGCTTTGTTAAGCGCATCGATGATATCAGCATCGCTTGCATCCGGCTGCACAAACAACATATTTTCTTTTATTGTGCCGGCAAATAATTGTGTTTCTTGTGTAACAAAGCCAATTTGTTTGCGCAATTCATCAATATCTATTTTGCCGGAGTCGATATTATTATAAAGAATATGCCCGGTTTGAGGTTGATACAAGCCCACTAACAATTTTACCAGTGTTGTTTTTCCGGAACCCGATGGCCCGACAAATGCAATGGAATCACCTTTTTTTACAGAAAAATTAATATCTTCTACTGCTTTAGTTTTTGAAGATTTATGCTGAAACGATACGTCCTGAAAGGCAAGTGTTTGTATGGCATGCAAATGTTCGGGATGCTTTGGTTTGGTTTCGATAGGCGTGGATAACAGCTTATTAAAATTGTGCAGTGATGCCTGAGCTTCGCGATAACTAAGGATGACATTGCCCATTTCCTGCAAAGGGTTGAAAATAAAAAAGGAGTATATCTGTAAAGTATAAAGCTGTCCTACATTCAATTGGTCTTTAAATATCAGATACATCAATAAAAACACAATGACCTGCCGTAACGTATTGACCAGTGTGCCTTGAATAAATGTTAAGCTGCGCACTTTTTTTACCTTTTCCAGTTCTAAATTAAGAATCTGAAAACTGTTATTGTTTAGACGGGTTACCTCTTGCTGAGCAAGTCCTAAGCTTTTTATCAGTTCAATATTGCGCAAGCTTTCTGTGGTAGCACCAGCCAACTGATTCGTTTTTTTTACTATAGCTGTTTGTACTTCTTTTATTTTCTTGGAAAGTTGCTGCATGACAACATACAAGATTGCAGAGGCAAGAAAATACATCAGGATAAGTTTGGGGTAAACCGAAATAGAATAAAAAATGATGAATGCTATACTGATAATAGCAAACAAAACTACATTGATAAAGTATTGTATAAATTTCTCTGTATCAGTACGTACCTTTTGTAAAATATTCAAGGTCTCCCCGCTGCGTCTGTCTTCAAATTCCTGAAAGGGCAAGAGCAAGGCATGTTTCAGCCCATCCGTATATACATCTACTCCAAATTTCTGAATGATGAGATTCATATAATAGTCCTGAAATGCCTTGGCAATACGGCTGATCATGGCCACGCCGATAGAAACCAAAATAAGTGATAATACCCCTTTGATAAATTGTGATTGTGTATACTGGCTGGCCTTTAAGCCATACTGACTGATAATTTTCCCGATTATCATCGGGTCGATTAGCGAGAAGCCCTGGTTGATGATGGCTAATACAAACATCAGCACCACCAGATTGCGGTAGCGCATCAGATACTGGATTAAAATTTTCACGACACAAAAGTAAGGAAAATTAAAGAGAATTGTATATACAATAGTTTTAATGGTTACAGGTAAGAAAGAGTGTTAACAGATATGCAATAAAAATGACAAACTCAAAAATATATAGAATATTGTTTTAAATAATACTATTGATTATAATACAATATACGAAATTCTTTATTGTGCAATAATTTGCATAGTTTAGTTTTGAAATGCGTAATATGAAAAATTTAACCTTTGCTTTATGTTTGTCGTTATTAGTGATTTCATGCAAAGAAACAGCTATACAAGAGCCACTGCCTCCTTCAAAAATTGCTTTTGGATCTTGTTGTATTCAAGTTGGAGATTTAACTATTTTCGATTCTATCTTGAAGATGCAACCTCAGCTCTATCTGGCTTTGGGAGATAATATGTATGGTGATGCCATAGCCGGAGAACCGGATAAAGCATGGCTGGAATTGAATTATACCATTTTGGGAAATAATGCTTCATTTAAACGACTGAAAAGTAATGTACCAATGATTGCCACTTGGGATGATCACGATTTTGGCGGCAATAACAGAGGAAGTAACTATACGCAAAAACAGGATTCTAAAGATGCTTTTTTGAGCTTTTTCAATGAACCGGCTGAGTCAGAAAGAAGAAGCCATCCGGGCATTTATACCTCTTATTTTTATGGTGATGAAGCTCACCGCTTGCAAATCATCGTACTTGATACACGCTGGTTTCTGGATGTATTTAGTGGAGAGCCTATTTCTCCGACGTCAGATACCTCTAAACATTTTTTAGGACAAGTGGAATGGGATTGGCTGAAAGCAGAATTATTAAAACCGGCTAAAGTGCGCATCATTATGACCAGTACACAAATGCTACATGAGCACAACGGTTATGAATCGTGGACAAATTATCCGCACGAACTGAATCGTTTTTTCCAATTACTGAAAGAGACCAGAGCCAATGGGGTTTTTATGGTAAGTGGTGATGTACATTATGCAGAATTGAGCAAAAGAAGCATGCCGGATATGTATCCGCTGTATGATATGACTTCAAGTGGCTTGAACCAGGTATTGGATAATCCACAACCGAATATGTACAGAGTAGGCAATGGGCTGAAAGAGCTTAATTTCGGAATGATAAATATAGATTGGAATAGCAACCCGATTAGCATCTCGCTGGAAGTGTATAACAAAAAACGGCAGCTGAAAATACAACAGACAGTAACAACAGATGAGCTGAAGTTTTAGCCCACTTAAAACTATGTATTTAGGTTGCTGTGAAAGTGTATTAATACAATTTGAAAAATAGTAATACTCATTTTCTGTAGGGGCTAACTTTCATATCGAATCTTTTTACTGAATTAATATCAATATCTTTTCCTATCAGACGAAATTCTACTCTTCTATTTTGCTGATGTTCATATTCCGTACATTCTTTTCCATCTTTACAATCATTTACGAATTCAGTCTCACCGTAGCCTTTTGCAATAATTCTTTTTTTATTTATACCTTTATTTGTAAACCATTTCTTAATTTCTTCAGCTCTTTGTTTAGATAAGTTTAAATTAGATTTACTGCTTCCTCTACTGTCAGTATATGCGTTAATTTCTAAATTCACATCAGTATTCTCCTTTAAAAATGCTAAAATGTTTTTTAAGGTTTTTTCGCCTTCAGAGCGTATAGAAATTTGAGCAAAATCAAAATAAATATCTCTAAAAGAATTAGAATGAATTGGTGCTCCCATTAGAATTTCTTCGTTTATAATTGGATTTAATAATATCTCATTTTTAGAATTAATGTCATGAATAGAAATTGAATCAATGTGAAATCCATTAGCATTTATATAGACTTGAAAAGGAAAATCTTCTAGCGGTACACTACATGAATAGAGACCGAGGCTATCCGTTTTTGCAACAAATGTATATCCTTTTGTTATTGAAAATATTAATAGCCTGCAATTTGGAATTACAATCAGGTCAGCTGCCGATTTTATTCTAATAGTCAAATTTGTACTGTCTTTTGTGGTTGTCAGTTGTTTACTTAAGTAAGAGTCTGCTTGATCAATATGAATAATTTCAGTATTTTCATTTTTTATTTGAGCAGATGCAGATTTAGCTGTTAATAAGCCGAATGTAATAGCGGCGGCATACTTGAATTTATTTCTTTTTATTAAGTCTTCATTTGGATAATGATACACTTGCTCCAATTGAGATTTCTTAAAACGACCGCAATGTCCGGTTCTATTTTGTGCAAAGAATTTTTCAATATCAGATTTTGTTGAATTTGTGAAATCAATCACTTTCATCTTGCAAGTATTGCAATATCTGCCATTTTCAATAGAACTCATCCCTTCCCAATTTTCTAAGCATGGGTTTTCTATTGTTAGTTTAAAAGATTTTGATTTCATTGTTCAAATGTAACTTAAAGTATGAATAAAGTGAAATGAATAAAGATATATTTAAGCTACATAATTAATCTTTATTTTTTGGAGCATCGTCTTTTCTGAGATGGAGTGCTTGAGTTATATTTTTAGAGGCTAATACCAAATATAACCATGCTTTTTTCCATCTGTTACCTAGTAAAATAATATGTATATGCCATCCTTTCTCTCTTCTCGAACTATAGCCACTGTATAATACGGAAAATGCTTCTTTATCTCCAATAAATTCCAATGATAATCGCTGTGCATACTCAATTCCAATCTTCATCATTTCGGCAATTTCTTCTGGAGTCGGCTCACCTTGCGTTTTTGGAAATGCAATTAAGTAATAATTTGGAATAAAATCATTCTTTATTTTAATGAGCAAACAGCTTCTGCCTGAATTAAGTGGAATTTCTTTTTTCTCTTTCATCAAGAGTAAAAGTATTGATTTTTTGTAAAGTTAATCTATAATATTTCAATATTTGTGTAATATAAAACAATGCGGGCGGGGCTTTCAGCCCCGCCCGCACCGAAAAAAATAATTATCACTACTGCGAAATATCGAACCGCGAAAGCAGTATCTTATCGCCTTTTGTAGTCTCACTTAAATAGATGAGATACGGATTTAATCTCACCTTGTTTACATTATCCATCAGATAAAATTTACGGTTTTCATCTTCTCCCAAAGTTTTAAAATCTGACGTAGCTCCCGTAGCCACATCTATGGTGCCATACTCAATAGAGTTGAGCGGGGTGAATGTTGAAGTAGTAGTCGTAGTTTTTACACCGGAGAAAAAATTATAGTCACTGTCATAATCTACATCTTTATCAATTGCTTTGCAGATATTCAGCATCCAGTACAATTTTTTCCCGTCAACTGATTCTTCCAAATATGAATACGCCGGATACATATCGGGTGTTACTCCTTTTGTAAAACCACCCATGTATTTTTTCTGATCGAGTTTAAGCCCATAATTCCTTAAGTACTTTCCCTGTGCATTAAATTGAACCATAAACATGGCCTTATACAGCCTTGAGCCTTTATTGTCTTTTCCCCAGCCATCAAGTTTATAATCTTGCCCACAGATAAAAATATCTCCGTTGTTGGTGACATAGATGCCCGTGGTGATGAATCTTTTGCCGTCAAATTCAATAGCTTTCTTTTGTCCTGTAGGAACTATTAAATTTGCATTGATCTCATCAATAGTAGGAGAGGATATAAACTGTAATTTTCCACTATTGAAGGCTGCCACCTGAACATTGGTATATTTCATTTCGTCCATGCGTTTGTCTATATCGTCCTGAGTAACTTGAAAAGCTTCACCGGTTGCCATATTTTTTATTGATTTGCCAAATGAACCCAGACCTCCGCCAAAGAAACCGCCTGTATTATTTGTTGCGTTATCCTCATGCGCATCTTCATTTGTCGTGTTGGCTAGCATCTGACCTTTAAATACCTCATTGATAAAACGGTCATCTTTACTGATAGATGGACCATACAGATACACTTGTCCGTTTTTCTCGGTAGCACCCAATATACGCCAACCTGCAACAGGAGCTGTAAAATTATATTGCTCTTTGATGCTGCCATCCGGTGACATACGCACATATATAAAGTCATTTGCTGTACCGGTAGCTCCTTTGAATGATTTACCGCCTTGCGGTGCAAATACGACTATCCAGTCACGCGGCGATTCATCTTGTGATGTTGGGTCATCATCATCTACAATATCAGAAAATACAGGTGCGTAGGCAGCATTAAATTTTATGTCGGCTTTAACTTTGATATTTGCCAATGAGTCAATTTCTAAGACCTGATAATTTTTGTAAGAAGAAATATTGTCTTTTCCGTCTTTCAAACCCGCCACCACAACGAGTTTACCTGAATTATCATTTTCATAATAGCCACCTCTAAACATATAACGTGCTCCACTTTCTTCATCAACGGGTTTAATTTTATCCCCTAATTTTATTTTTTTGGCATAACCGCCTCTCCACCACGACCATTTGTAAAGGATGGTTTTCTGACGAAATATCATTTCACCTTTCGCATTGGAACGAACGTAAATGCTGTTAACGGAATATTCTTCCCCGCGATAACGAAACCACTTGTAACGCGAACGAACTTTTTCTACATCTTGTTCGTCTTTAACGGTATTCACCAAATTCAGGTCTTTGTCGTAGGTATAGGTTTCTGTAATGATTTTTCTGTTGTTCGACTTGAGGATATATATCAAGTCAAATGTATTTTTCTCTTTGTTGGTTTCTACTGCACCTAAGTATCCTTTTCTTGCTTTGCGGGTGATGTCATACGACTTCTCAAGAATGTTTAATTCTGCAAAGGCGTTGATAAAAAACAGCCAGAATAAACCGAGTACTAAGAATTGCTTTTTCATAATAATTATTTTTAAGTAAAACTATTCCTAATTACAGAGGTCGGTTATCCGTAATTCGTGGTATTTCACACTACGTATTTTCCGCAATACCGATTTTCTTTTCTATTTTTGTCAGATATGACACAGGAAACAGTCGTTACGCTTATACTGATTCTTATCTGCCTTATTTTTGCGGCCTTATTTTCCGGAATAGAAATCGCATTTTTATCCGCCAATAAACTCAAGATAGAATTAAGCAATCAGCGGGGTGATTTAAGCGGGCGAATACTAAATGATTATATCAAGAATCCGTCAAAATTTATTGTAACCACACTTTTGGGTAATAATATTGTGTTGATTGCATTTGGTATTTTATCGGCAGGCTTATTAGAGCCACTCATAGAACGTTTTACTCATAACCATATTCTGGTTATTCTTATTCAGACAATCATTTCTACTTCTATTGTTTTGTTGTTTGGTGAGTATATCCCTAAAACTCTTTTTAAGGTTTTTGCAGACAGTATTTTACCTGTTTTGGCAATTCCGTTTAAAGTAATTCACTGGTTGCTGACGCCGGGCGTGTTGCTGATAAATGGTTTATCTACTTTACTGTTTAAGATTTTCGGGTTTAAAATTACCGAACACGATATACAATTTTCATCCTTGGATTTGGAACGATTTATAAAAGAACATTCTACCGGCACGGACGAAGATGAGGAAGAAGTAGATACGGAATTATTTGAAAACGCATTGCATCTCAAAAATTTGCGTATTCGTGATTGCATGGTGCCGCGAAGGGAAATTACGGCAATTGATGTCAATGATATGATTGATGATTTGATACAGCTGGTTATTGAAACGAATCATTCACGAATAATAGTATATGATGACAATATAGACACGATAGTGGGCTATATTCATCATTTCGACCTGCATCAGCAACCGTCAGATATTCGTTCAATCTTGATGCCGATAAAAATAGTTCCGGAAACATTGCCCATTCAGAAACTCATGAATGACTTTATTAAAGAACATAAAAGCATTGCTTGGGTGGTAAATGAATACGGGGGTACGGCAGGCATTATTACGCTGGAGGATATTTTAGAAGAAATTTTCGGAGAAATAGAAGATGAATATGACAAAGACGAATTGATTGATAACCAACTTTCAAAAAATGAGTTTATTTTATCCGGAAGGCTGGAAATAGACCGCATCAATGAGGAATATGATTTGCATATTCCCGAAGGCGATTATGATACCCTTTCAGGCTTCATTATATCACATCATGAAACTATACCTGAAAAGCAGGAGATAATAGAAATAGATCAATACACTTTTAAGATTTTGGATGTTTCAGAAACCAAAATTGAAACCGTGAAACTGATTATCAAAGACGAGACCAAAGACGAATAATTAGTTGAGATTCTTCCATGCTAGCTATAGCCAGTATTTTCGAATCAGTTGATTTTCAAAATAACAAATTCCTACTCTTCTTCCATTTCAAAATCTTCCAGAAACTTTGTGGTGAAATTGCCACTTTTGAAATCCGCATGTTCCATTAGTTGAAGATGAAAGGGAATCGTTGTTTTTATACCCTCTATATTCATTTCAAGCAATGCTCGTTTCATACGTTGAATAACTTCTTCTCTTGTTTGTCCATGTACAATTAGCTTGGCAATCATTGAGTCATAAAATGGAGGAATGGAATAACCGGCATAAATATGCGAATCGATACGCACGCCATAGCCGCCACTGAGTTGCAGATTGGTGATTTTTCCGGGTGATGGCTTGAAGTTGTCATAAGGATTCTCGGCATTTATACGACATTCCATGGCGCACCCTGTTGGCAACCAGGCTTCTTTTTCCAATTTTTTTCCTGCTGCCAGCTCTATCTGCAAACGAATCAGATCCACACCTACCACTTCCTCCGTTACCGGATGTTCTACCTGTATGCGGGTATTCATCTCCATAAAATAAAATTTTTTGTGTTTGTCAACCAAAAATTCTATGGTACCTACACCCTCATATTTTATGGCTTTTACTGCATTTACTGCAGCTTCACCTAATTTCTTTCTCAGGGCTTCATCCACAAACGGACTCGGACTTTCTTCCACTAATTTCTGATGTCGGCGTTGTATGGAGCAATCGCGTTCTGAAAAATGGGCGGCATTTCCAAACTGGTCGCCGGCCACCTGAACTTCAATATGTCTGGGTTCTTCTATATATTTTTCTAAATACATCCCTGCATTGCCGAACGCACTGCCTGCTTCTGCCTGCGCCTGCATCAGGTTAGATTCAAATTCTTCTTCATGTCCCACGATGCGCATGCCCTTGCCTCCGCCTCCGGCCGTTGCTTTCAATATTACAGGATAACCGATAATACTTGCCAACTTTTTGCCTTCCGCAATATCTGTAATTAAGCCCTCAGATCCCGGAATGACGGGCACTTTGGCTCTTTGCATAGTTTCTTTTGCGGTTATTTTATCGCCCATGGCAGCAATCTGCTCAGGTGTAGGGCCGATAAATTTTATCTTGTTTTCTGTACATAGTCGTGCGAAATCTTCATTTTCTGCTAGAAAACCATAGCCGGGATGTATGGCATCTGCATCGGTAAGTAAAGCAGCTTCTATAATCTGCTCTTTTTTCAGATAGGAATCTTTACTGGCAGGAGGGCCTATGCAAAAAGCTTCATCTGCCTGTTTTACATGCATACTGTCTTTATCTGCTGTAGAAAAAACTGCTACGGTCTTTATGCCCATTTCACGGCAAGTACGAATAACACGGAGGGCGATTTCACCACGGTTGGCTATGAGGATTTTTTTGAACATGCTAAATTAGTTAATTAAATAATTAGCTAATTAG
>DAOQII010000082.1:0-9237 GCA_035339455.1 Chitinophagales bacterium | reverse complement strand
ATGCTTGAGGACCTAAAGTATCCCAAATTCGGTAAGCATTTGATTCTTTTCCATAAGAATCCAAAGCTATAAAATGAACATTGGCATAATCAAAAGAATAGAACGCCTCAGTGCCGGAAGCTATGCCGCCGGCTTCGCCGGCGGCAGGCAATGTAAACATGTCATAATATGGAATAGCATGGTCATTTTGACGGGTAGCATTGTTGGCATAGTCATGATTGCCGGGTGCAGGCCATAATAGGACATTGCGCAAAACCGAATCCTGATATTGCGGAAAGAAGTTAGTCGTGTATTCAGCATCATATCCCGAATTATATGCATTATCACCGAGCAACAACATACCATCTGCCGTTTTAGTGCCCATATAATTCATAAATGCATTGCGCACATTTATCTGATTGGAAGAGTTATTGCCACAATCACCAATTGCCCAAAAAGTGAAGGGCTTTATGCTGCCTTTAATGGGCAGTGTTTGAAAGAAATACTTATTGCCGGAATAATGTGTCTGAACAGACGGATTTGAATTTCCGATTGAATAATAATACTTCGTATCTGCAGTTAATCCGGTGATGAAAACATCATGTTCCGTAACTAATGTATTATCTGTTACAGTGGAAGTTAGCGTGCCGGAAACTGTGCCAAAATTTACGACAGAATTTGCAGGAATATTAGTTCGCCATCTTATATGTACCGATTGCTGAGTGGCTAAATTGAGATAGGGACCTCTGGTTACACTGGCATTGTTTTCATTTGCAATTAATTCCAAATCAAAGGAAATATCAGAAGATGAAACAGCACTTTGATGAATTTCGGCTGCGAAAGTATGCGTTCCGGCTGGCAGTTGTGCCAAAGTAAGCGATGTTGTTTGTGCGGTGTATCCATCATCCGTACATGCAGCAGAGGCTAATGTGCTGAACAAGATAGTGCCACCGGGCATATTATTTCTGTAAATCTCTACACCATCCAAATAGATGACCACACCGTCATCTCTTTTTACATTTAGGGTGTAATTAATAAATGTGGAGGTAGTGCCTATTGTAAATGTTTTTCTGAAATAAGAAGTGATAAACTTAGGTGTGCATGTGATTACTGGTGTGCAGCCTGCATTTAGTATCGTCGATTCATCACCATCTCCATAACCCAGCTGACCATTTCCGCTTAACCAAGAGGCATCATTAAAAGAAGTACCATACCATGCTGTTCCCTGATCACTGCCATCATCCAGATATTTCCATGATGAACCATATGAGATAATGCTTACATTGCCGTATGTATTAACATGAAAAAACAAAAATAGCAGTATGTAAAAATTGCGCATCGGTATGTGGTATAAAATTATCACTTTTTTGTCGCATTCGCTTGATTCTATTATATTTAAATGAAAGTATTTCCATTAATTTTTATTATTTAGGAATAGAATTCTGCATTTTTCTTGAATGTGTAAGTCTAGTTTTTTATTTTACCGTACAATTTTTAAAATTTGATTCGAAGATTATTATTATCCCTATTGATTTTGTTGCTCAGCTTACAATATGTGGTTTGTATGCCTGCATTTGAAAGATTTAAAAATAAAAGAGAAAAGCGTAAACAACAACAGATTCAAATTCCCTTGTATAAACAAGCGGCTTACACCCTGATTAAAGATACTGTATATATTCGTCAACATGTGAATGTTCACGAAGACACTTTATTCAACAGTAATTTTAAACTAAAAAAGATAGTCAGCAAGTATGATTTAATTCCGGATACTACCTGGCAAAACGAATATGCTTATGCCGTACACTACGACACGATATTTTATCACGATTACATCCCCGAAGACCCCGCTTATGGCTATACAGGTAGAATAAAACTCAATAAACCTTACAAGTTTTTTCGCTGGTCTGATGTGTTGAATAAACCTCGTGTAGGTATGGTGGCAGGTTTGCAAGGTGGTTTGTATGCTATTGCAAATGTATGGTGGAGCAGTGCCTGGTATTCAAAATACGATAGAGATAAATTCCATTTTTTCAATGACTGGAACGAATGGAACGGCATGGATAAAGTTGCCCATGCCAATAATTGTTATTTTGAATCTAAATGGACGTATGACTTATTCAGATGGGCAGGTGTAAAAGAAAAAAATGCAATCTGGATTGGCATGCTCACCGGCAACATGTGGCAATTATCTATTGAGGTGAACGACGGTTTTCAAAAAAAATGGGGTTTTTCATGGGGTGATATGGCCATGAATGTCAGTGGAAGTTTATTGTTTGGCATACAGCAATATTTATGGCATGATCAAAGAATTCAAATGAAAATTTCAGCTTTTCCTTACAACTACAAGCAATATGATGATCCTGATATTACGGCAAGAGCCAATAAGCTTTATGGCACATCTTTTACCGAAATTCTGCTGAAAGATTATAATGCCATGACGTTTTGGTTGAGTGTTAGTCCGGGGTCTTTTATTAAAAATCCTAAATCAAAATTTCCCAAGTGCATACAAGTTTCATTTGGTTATGGTGCCGGTGGCATGCTGGGAGGTAGAAAAAATATTTGGTCGAGTAAAGATTTAGGTGGTGATGAAACCATTACAACCATTGACCCTGCGGATTTGGTGGACAGAACGAATATTCAGCGAATGCATCGTTTCTATTTATCGATGGATCTGGACTGGACAAAATTGCCTGTAAAACGCCATTGGGCTCAAGGTATCATGAAAGTTCTGAATATTATTAAGCTCCCTTTCCCTGCAATCGAATTTAATGATAATAAAAATGGTAGCAAAGTCGCCTGGCATTGGTTGAAGTTTTAAATTAGAATAATTTTCAACCATGTTATTATATAATTATAGCTTTCAAAAAAAATCCGGCAGGGAACAAAACATTTTTAACTTTGTAAAAAAAAATAGATTTAGAAATTGATAAAGTGTAAGAGATATGTTTATTCCTTATGAAAATTTGCCATCCACAGCCAAAGTCTGGATCTATGCTTCAGAGCGCCCGTTCACTGCAACAGAAGTTACGGAAATTGACAACAAACTTCATGCTTTTGTAGATAACTGGCAATCGCATCAAATGCCTGTAAGGGGATATGGTAAAGTGTTGGAAAATCAATTTATTGTCTTATTAGCTGATGATTCCCAAATTGCAGTAGGCGGCTGTTCCATTGACAGCTCTATGCAGGTTATTCGCGATATTGCAGCTATTTACCAAACTGATTTATTTGACAGAATGCGTGTGTATTTTAAGAATAGTGCCGAACAAATAGAATTTTGTACCATTCAAGAGTTGAAGACAAAAGTACAACAAGGTGAAATTACGAACGAAACGATTGTATTTAATCCGGCTATTGCTGTTAAAGCCAATCTCGATCTTAACTGGCAGGCACCATTTAGTCAGTCGCAATGGTATAAGTTAGTATAGTTTATCTCATCTTGCTTCATGAATTTTTGATTTGTCAAAAAATAAAATTTGATAAATTCTTGTTCTTGTATTTCGTCGAATAATTGTTTATTTTTATCATGCTAAATACAACTTCTAACTACTAAAATATGTTTAAACTTAAAATCAACTATTGCTATTTTTTTTTGGCAATAATTATTATTGCATCATGTGCACGTCCATACAGAAAAGTAAATATGGAAAGTATCCCTTTTGTTAATTATAAAGACGATGCAAAAATCCGCTACTCCATTCGACAGGGGGTATTCTATAATTTCAAAGATTACTATTATGCCCGAAAAGAATTGAAGAATGATTATAATTTGATTGCATTCAGTATTGTCAATAAATCTGAACTCCCGATTAATATCAGTGAGTTAACGTTCATGTGCGGTGCTTCGGTAATTATGCAGCCAACACGAATGGAAGATATATACAGTGTACTTAAGCAAAAAGCTGGGTTGTACTGGCTTTATAGTGCAGGAGTTGCAGTATACCCTAAGCCTGCAGTTATGACCATTAATGTTGGTGGTACACCTACACAAATTAACAAACCTGACGATCCTAAAAAATTAATCAAAAACGGAAAACAATTTATTCCGATTCCATTTGGTATTGTTTTCGGTGCAGCAAACTTCGGAATTGCTTATCGTGCCAATAAAAAATTAAAATCCCAGCTTGAACTTTTCGACCTCTCCAACAAAATCATTCAACCGGGAGATAGTATAAAAGGATGGTTGCCGTTTAGAAATGTTGCTAATTGCGGGGATATATTTATTTCAGTAAAAGAATAATTCTTGTTTTTTAGATTTAATCCTTACTGCTTTTTATGCTTGTCATAAGCCTTTCAAAATTTTTGTATCTTTAGCCCATGCAAATTTTCGACAATATCTTGCAAACTATCGGCAATACGCCAATCGTTAAACTGAATAAAATTACAGCTCATATTCCCGCATTGGTAGGGGTGAAAGTAGAATACGGTAATCCGGGGAATTCTATCAAAGACCGCATGGCGGTAAAGATGATTGAAGATGCTGAAGTAGATGGCAGACTGCAACCCGGAGGTACGATTATTGAATGTACCAGTGGAAATACAGGAATGGGCTTGGCTATTGCTGCATGTGTAAAGGGTTATCATTGTATATTTACTACTACCGATAAACAATCGCCTGAAAAATTTGATATTCTCCGAGCATTAGGGGCTGAAGTAATTGTTTGCCCTACAAGCGTAGAACCAGAAGATGAGCGTTCTTATTATTCAGTGGCAGCCCGTTTGGCAAAAGAAATTCCCAACTCTGTCTGGATGAACCAATACGATAATTTGTCTAACCGAACTGCACATTATGAGAGTACAGGTCCGGAAATTTGGCGACAAACAGACGGAAAAATTACACATTTTGTTGTAGGCATTGGTACCGGTGGTACTATTACAGGCACAAGCAAATATTTAAAAGAACAAAATCCTGCCATCAAATCTTGGGGAATAGACACCTATGGTTCTATATTGAAACAATTTCATGAAACGGGTAAATATGATGTAAATGAAATTCACAGTTATATTACAGAAGGTATTGGCGAAGATTTTATCCCAAAAAATTATGATTTCAGCTTAATAGATTATATCGAAAAAGTAACGGATAAAGATGCAGCATTGATGCAGCGCCGCTTAGCCCGTGAAGAAGGTTTGTTTTTGGGTAATTCTGCAGGATCTGCCGTACAAGGTTTATTGCAATTGCATGAAAAATTTCCATTGACAAAAGATGATGTAGTGATTATTGTAACGCACGATCACGGTTCACGTTATGTCGGCAAGTTTTTTAACGATAAGTGGATGAAAGAAAAGGGATTTTTATAAATCTACTAACATCATTTAAGAAAGCTTTTTACACAACACAAAAATTTTGTTTTATATTTGAGATATGAAAAATCAGTCTAAAAATTTACTTATCGCAATAGCTTTAATAGCATTTGGTGTCTTGTTCAGAGTCTTACATTTGATACCCAATTTTAGCCCAATAGCAGCCATTGCATTATTTGCAGGGGCAAGAATTTCTAACAAAAAATTAGCAGTTATAATTCCGCTTGTGGCAATGTTGCTGGGTGATTTGCTGTTGTCAAAAATAACAGGTTATCCATTCCTGCACGATACTTTCGTGTTTGTTTATGCCTCTTTTATACTCATTGCATTTTTAGGATTCACGTTGAAAAACAGCAATAGTCCAGTCCGTATTTTCGGCATGGCTGTTAGTTCTTCACTGCTGTTTTTTATCCTGACAAATTTTGGCGTATGGTTGGCAGGCAATCTCTATCCCCAAACATTAGAGGGTTTATTGACTTGTTACATTAAAGCTATTCCTTACTATCAGTGGACATTTATCAGTGATGTGATTTTTACGGCTGTTTTGTTTTCCTTGTATTCAATTCTGGTTCGCAAAACAGATGTACTTTTCCAGGCTGCATAAAAATTGCTTTATCCTTTTCATATTTAATTTTTAATTTAAAGTTATTTCACATTTTTAGCAGAAGCATTACGTCGCTTCTTGCCAATATATCTCTACATTTGCTTAATTCACAAAAAACAACAAAAATCATTGGCTCTCATAAAATCCATATCCGGTATCAGAGGTACGATAGGCGGCAAAGCAGGTGACAACCTGACCCCACTAGATATTTCCAAATTTGCTTTAGCTTACGGCTCTATTATAAAAAATAAAGGCGGAAAAAAAGTAGTAGTTGGCAGAGATGCCCGCGTTTCCGGCGAGATGGTCTATCACCTCATTGTAGGTAATTTAATCTCTTTGGGTTTAGATGTAGTAAACCTCGGATTGGCTACCACACCTACCGTAGAAATGGCGGTAACCGGCGAAAATGCAGACGGTGGCATTATCATCACGGCATCACATAACCCGAAACAATGGAATGCTCTGAAATTACTGAATGAAAAAGGAGAGTTTATTTCCGAAAAAACCGGACAAGATGTTTTACGAAGAGCTAATTCCTCCAAGTTTGAGTTTGTAGATATCGATAAGTTGGGAAAAATAACAGAGAAGGATTATCTGGATGAGCATATCGCTAAGATTCTGAAAATTCCTTTTGTAGATGTTGAAGCTATTGCTGCAAAAAAAATGAAAGTAGTAGTAGATGCAGTAAATAGTGTAGGTGGAATAGCCGTCCCTAAATTATTAAAAGCATTAGGTGTTCAAGAGGTTATTTGTATAGCTTGTGAACCAACAGGAAGGTTTGAACATAATCCGGAACCGCTGCCTGAAAACTTAGGTAAGCTATGTTCAGAAGTAACATACAACAAAGCTGATTTAGGTATAGCTGTTGATCCGGATGTTGACCGCTTGGCACTCATTGATGAAAAGGGAATTCCATTTGGTGAAGAATATACCTTGGTGGCTGTTGCCGATTACTTATTGACCTACAAAAAAGGCAGCACGGTGTCCAATTTATCATCTTCAAAAGCATTGAAAGATATTACGCTTAAACATGGTTGCGAGTATTTTGCTTCTGCAGTTGGAGAGGTGAATGTGGTGGAGAAAATGAAAGAAGTAAATGCCGTTATCGGAGGCGAAGGCAATGGCGGCATTATTTACCCGGAATTGCATTATGGCAGAGATGCACTGGTGGGTATAGCACTATTTTTATCTCATTTGGCAACCTCAAACAAGAGCCTACACGGCTTGCGCAGCAAATATCCCAATTATGTGATATCTAAGAATAAAATACAGTTGGAGCAGGGTATAAATCTGGATTTTATTATGCAGAAGATTGCCGCAAAATATAAAAGCTATCCACAAAATACTATTGATGGTTTGCGTATTGATATAAATGATGATTGGGTGCATTTACGTCGTTCCAACACAGAACCGATAATCCGCATTTATGCTGAAAGTTCCACAGAAAAAATTGCCAATAATATCGCACAAAAAATGAAAGACGATATCATTGCAATATTGAAAGAAAGCTAATCAGTATTTATTGTTCAGAGTAAATAATTTCCATGATGCTGTCGATTTGCAGAGCATCTATAACATCATAATCGCCAATTTTTTCGCGACGTAATGCCGCCAGATAGGCACCGTTATCCATTCGTTTGCCAAAATCATGTGCCAGACTACGGATGTAAGTACCTTTAGTACATTCCACATAAAAATCAATTACCGGAAATTCAATTCTTGTAATCTCAAATTTCTTTATGTTGATCGTTTTAGATTTAACCGGTACTTCTTTGCCGGCTCTGGCTAAATCATAAGCGCGTTTCCCGTTAATTTTAACTGCAGAATGTGCAGGTGGGAATTGTTCCTGCTCACCTAAAAAACTGTGCGCATTTTCATAAACTTGTTGTGCTGTAATTGTTGAAATATCAAAACGGGCATCTATGGCTTGTTCAGTATCGTAACAGGGAGTAGTGGCACCCAAATAAAATGTACCGGTGTATACTTTGTCTGTATTTTGAATAGATTCTATTTCTTTCGTTTTTTTACCGGTACAAACAATCAAAAGTCCGGTAGCTTTAGGATCTAATGTTCCGGCATGACCAATTTTCAGCCTGCCGTATTTTTTTTTCAAAGCAACTTTCAATTTGTTCACTACATCAAAACTCGTCCAGTCAAGTGGCTTGTCAATTAACAGGATTTCCCCTTCAACGAAGTTCATGAAAAATGTATTGAATTACTGTTTAATAAGTAATAAAATCAAAATAAAGATACCGAGTGCAATTCGGTAAAAACCAAAAAATCGAAAACCATTGCGTTGCAGCATTTCTATGAAAAATTTGACAGCAAAAAAAGCAACAGCAAAAGAAACCGCACAGCCAATCAGCAAGATGCTAACTTCAGTAGTCGAAAAGCTCACAGTGCCTTCTTTTGCTACATCGTACAAACTTTTTACACTGGCAGCCAACATCGTCGGAACAGCCAGAAAAAATGAAAATTCAGCCGCAGCTTTTCTTGTCATGCCCAAACTCATTCCACCTACTATTGTTGCTGCACTTCGGCTTAAGCCCGGAAAAACTATGCTCAATACCTGGAAACAACCTATTTTAAAAGCCGTCAGATAGTCGACATGTTGCTCGTCTTTTATCTTGTTTTTGGTAAACCATTTGTCTACAAACAACAATAAAACGCCACCTGCCATCATTACGATAGCGATAAATTGCAAGTTACTAAGAGCAGCATCAATATGTTTTTTTAGCAACACACCGCCTATCAATGCAGGTATTACCGCAACTATCAGCTTTAGATAAAAATTGATATTTTTAAAATCAAAAAATTTGCGTCGGTAAATTAAAACGACAGCCAGTATGGCTGCAAATTGAATTACGATCTCATACATATTCCGAAACGGTGTTTCTGGTATGGAAAGCAGATAATCAACAATTTTCATGTGTGCCGTTGAGGATATAGGCAAAAACTCAGTAAAACCCTCTACCACGGCAAGGATAATGGCATGTATAATACTCATAAGTAAATCTTATTTTTCTTCTGCAGCAATTGCGGGGCGTTTTAGTATTCCGCCTGTAATCAGTAAAAAGCCGAAAATGATCAGCATGGGAGATAAGGTGATGCGCTGAAATGAATAAATTTCTGCTTCATTAAATACTTTCGGATCTTTATTACCGCCTACCATCAAAATAAAACCAAGAATCACTAATATAGAACCGGCTGCAATAATGTAGTAGTTTAATTTATCAAAGATGATTTCAGAACCTTCCTGTGCAGGACTTTTAAACCAGCTGCCGGATGAAGCCGTTTTCACAGGTGCTTTTTTTGCTGCCGTCCCACTTCCTACGGGTTGTTTTACTGTA
>DAOQII010000081.1:0-9270 GCA_035339455.1 Chitinophagales bacterium | reverse complement strand
TAAAAAATCAACTATTTTTTAATTGAAACGCTTATCCCGAACTCAGGTTATTAGTAATTATTCTTCAGATGCCAAGCTTGCAGAAAAATATTCACGATTTAACCGGGCAATATTTTCCAATGAAATTTGTTTAGGACATTCAGCTTCACAAGCGCCGGTATTGGTGCAACTTCCAAATCCTTCTTTGTCCATTTGTGCAATCATATTTAATACACGTTGTCTGCGTTCAGGGTGACCTTGCGGTAATAATGCAAATTGTGAAACTTTTGCAGATACGAACAACATGGCAGAAGCATTTTTGCATGCCGCTACACATGCACCGCAACCGATACATGCGGCTGCAGCGAATGCTGAATCTGCTACATCTTTAGGAACAAGAATCGTATTAGCATCAATAGTTACACCGGTATTTACAGAGATGAAACCTCCGGCTTGCATGATGCGCTCAAAAGGAGTACGATCTACAATCAAATCTTTCAAAACAGGAAATGCACGGGAACGCCAAGGCTCAATAGTTATCGTATCACCATCTTTAAAAGCACGCATGTGCAACTGGCAAGTTGTAGTGCCGGCCCATGGAC
The DNA here is from genome assembly GCA_035339455.1 of Chitinophagales bacterium. Lineage (GTDB taxonomy): Bacteria > Bacteroidota > Bacteroidia > Chitinophagales > JADIYW01 > JADJSS01. Next base: position 8,689 of record DAOQII010000081.1, on the reverse strand, counting down.
CGTGAGGACGACCATTGATATACATACTGCACATACCGCAGATACCTTCCCTGCAGTCATGGTCGAATGCTATCGGTTCTTTATTTTCATTTACTAATTGCTCATTCAAAACGTCGAACATTTCTAAGAAAGACATTTCTGAAGAAATATTTTTGACATTATACGTTTCAAAACCGCCTTTGTCATTTTTGTTTTTTTGTCGCCACACTTTCAGTGTGAGATTCATATTGTAGTGTTCCATATTCTTTTTAATTAGGTAATTTGTGAATTAGTTAATTAGATAATGTCTGTTCTTTCTTTTTTGATGTAGCAATTATTTTAGAAATTATTTTAAATATCTCCTCTATTTTTATTTTCAAATTTAATGGAGGAGGATATGATTTAGCTTGTTCGCAAATTATTAACCAATAAATTGTTTCATTTACTTCTTTCATTGCTATTTTCATCTCATGAATAAAATCTGCTTTGCTTTCAGAATGCTGTGCTTCAAAAACATTTGCTCCAACGAATGTGGCAGATTTTAATAATTGATTAGCAATCATAAATTTTCTTTTACTTTCCAAAACTTCACTATACTCAATGACATCTAATGAGAATTCAACACATTTTTTAACAATTATATTCTCCTTGGCATCCATGTGTTTTCATTATCTCATTTTCATATTTCCTAATTAGATCATTATTTATAACTTCTTGCAGCTATTTTAATATTTTCGTACACTAAGTCTTCTTTGCTTAATGACCAGTTGCTGTCGCCTTTGTAATCCCAAAGTGCAACGTATTTATAATGCACATCATCACGCAATGCTTCTCCGTCTTCAGTTTGATATTCTTCTCTGAAATGACCTCCGCAACTTTCATTTCTGTCTAAAGCATCCAGACACATCAATTCACCCAATTCCAAAAAGTCTGCAACTCGACCTGCTTTATCCAATTCAGGATTAATCTCATTTACACCACCCGGAATTTTCACATCTGACCAAAATTCTTTTCTCAGAGCTTTTATCTCTTCGATAGCTTCCTGCAAATCGTGTGCATTTCTAGCCATGCCACACTTATTCCACATGATTCTGCCCAATCTTTTATGAAAACTTTCAACGGATTTGCTTCCTTTTACATTCATCAGCTTATTTATGCGCTCCTGAACGCCATTTTCTGCTTCAACAAACGCCGGATGGTCAATAGAAATCGGTTGGGTGGCAATCTCATCTGCCAAATAGTTTCCGATAGTGTAAGGAACAACAAAATAACCATCCGCCAAACCTTGCATCAAGGCAGATGCACCTAAACGGTTTGCGCCATGGTCAGAGAAATTACATTCTCCCAATGCATAAAGCCCCTGCACAGTTGTCATTAATTCGTAATCTACCCAAAGCCCACCCATGGTGTAATGCACGGCAGGATATATACGCATAGGTACTTCATAAGGATTTTCGCCTGTAATTTTTTCATACATATCGAATAAATTACCGTATTCTTCTTTTACAACTTCCTTACCTAAACGAACGAGTGTAGCTTCATCGGGATTTTCTATCCCATGTTTAGATGCCTCAGCACGGCCGTATTTATTTATCAGATTATATCTGAAGTCCAAATAAACAGCTTGTTTTGTAGTACCCACGCCATATCCTGCATCACAACGCTCTTTTGCTGCACGAGAAGCCACATCACGAGGTACGAGATTACCAAATGCGGGGTATCTTCTTTCTAAATAATAATCACGCTCATCTTCCGGTATGTCATTTGCTTTTCTCGGATCGTCTTTCATTTTAGGCACCCAAATACGTCCGTCATTTCTCAATGACTCTGACATGAGTGTCAATTTTGACTGATGATCACCTGTAACCGGAATACAAGTAGGATGTATTTGTGTAAAGCAGGGATTACCAAAATAAGCACCTTTTCTATGTGCTTTCCAAGCTGCTGTAACATTGGATCCCATAGCATTTGTAGACAAATAAAACACATTGCCATATCCTCCGCTCGCCAATACGACAGCATGACCAAAGAATCTTTCAATTTTTCCGGTTACTAAATCGCGAGTGATAATTCCTCGAGCTTTACCATCAATTATTACGACATCTAACATTTCATGCCGGGTGTATTGCTTAACACTTCCCAAGGCAACTTGACGTTCTAAGGCAGCATATGCCCCAAGTAACAATTGTTGTCCTGTTTGTCCGGCTGCATAAAAAGTACGTTTTACTTGCGTACCACCAAATGAACGATTATTCAGATAGCCACCATATTCTCTGGCAAAAGGAACGCCTTGCGCCACACATTGGTCAATAATGTTTACGGATACTTCTGCCAGGCGATAAACATTGGCTTCACGGGCACGATAATCACCGCCTTTTATGGTATCATAAAATAAGCGATACACGGAGTCTCCGTCATTTTGGTAATTTTTGGCGGCATTAATCCCTCCTTGTGCTGCTATTGAGTGTGCTCTGCGAGGAGAATCCTGAAAACAAAATGCCTTTACTCTATAACCTAATTCGCCTAAAGATGCCGCAGCTGATGCACCTGCCAGACCGGTACCCACTACAATAATTTCTAGTTTACGTTTATTAGCCGGATTGACTAATTTTACATGACCTTTATAGTCTGACCATTTTTTATCAATTGGGCCTGCCGGTATTTTAGAATTTAGTGTCATATACTGAATTTGTAATTTTTAAAATATTTATTGTTTACCTATTTTGAAACCAATTTTTTGGGTTGGTTTATTTTTTGGGCTTAATAATTGTTTCAGCACATTAAAGATTGCTGCAATATCATCATCGTGTTGCGTCAGTTTCTTTTCAAGCTGATTTAACTTCAATAAGACTTCCTTATGCGATAAAAGCAATTCACGCATTTTAGTAAAAATCCGGATGATCTGAATATTGACCTGAATGGCTTGTTTGCTGTTTAAGACACTTGACAACATGGCAACTCCTTGTTCTGTAAATGCATAAGGCATGTTGCGAATTCCCATTTTTTCTTTATTGGATATCACAACTTGTGATTTCCAATTTTCAAAATCCTGTTCATTAAACCGAAACATGAAATCTTCGGGAAATCGTTCGCTATTTCGTTTTACCGCTTGGTTTAATACACGAGTTTCTACGCCATACATTTCTGCTAAATCCCGATCTATCATCACTTTTTTATCCCGAATGATATAAATTTTGTTTAAAATGATATGTTCAGAAACATTTACCAACGTAATACCTTATTTTGTAAAGAAAACGACTAAAGCAATCAATGCAAATAAAGCAGGCACAATAATAGCAAATGCTGTTCCTGTTTTTTTGATAATGGGTGTATACTTTTTATGGTTCAATCCCAATGACTGGAATGCACTTTGGAAACCGTGTAATAAATGGTAGCCCAAGGAGATGAATGCAATGATATAAACCAGTAAAACCAACGGGTTTCTCAGCGCCTCAGTAACCATGGTATAGGCATCTTCATCTTCGTGCGTAATATATAAAGCTTTTTTGGTAGGTATCCAAAACTGATATAAATGTATTACTAAAAAGATAAGTAATAAGCTGCCTAAAATAGCCATAGAACGAGAATACCAGGTAGAATTGACATTACCCGGTGAAACAGCATATCCGACAGGACGTTTGCTTTTATTTTCAAAGTTTAGTTTCAATGTCATAACAATATGTGCAATAAGCCCAAGGAATAATCCTACTTCGATGATGCGCATCAGCCAAAAATGAGACATGAAATAAGCAACATCATTAAACATATTTCCGCTGCTATCCATAATAATAGTCAAATTACAACCTAGATGTACTACTAAAAAGGTGATTAAGAATAAACCTGTAAGCCCTACTATAATTTTTCTGCCGACAGAAGATGTGAAAAGATTACTATTTGCCATAAAACGATTTGTAAAATTCGATGCAAAGTTAAAAGTTTATACATACAATTAAAGTGATTTGACAAAAATTTATGCACAACAAGAGGCCGAAATGCCCATATTTACAGAGAACATGACGAAAGTCATAAAAACTAATACATATATAAAATCACATATTGGGATGATATACTTTTTCGGCGGTTTGCAGGATGATTTTTTTTTCCATAGACATGGGCTTGCATTGTTGTTTCACAAACAAATCCATCTGATCGTCATAATGTTTATTTCCTTCCACATTGCTCGCACCGTAAGGTGAAATACTTTCGATAATCGGTCCGTTTTTTGTAAACTGCACTAATTCTATATACGTCTCTCCTACTTCAGCTTTATACATACCATCCTGATATTCTTTTACATACATAGCTGCAATAACATCTGGAACGCCGGCTACAGGCAATGCTTTATTTCCTCTTACCAGTTTTTGAAAATCGCCCAAAGGAATCTCAAGTTTTCCGAAGTATTTGAGAAAATGGTGTTGTGCATCTTCAACACATTTTGCCAGAAAAGGCTCTTTTACTCTAGCTTGTACGGCAGGAAAATTGCCATCTTTAATCAGCTGATCAATTACTTTTTTTATAACAAATGCAACGAGTGCTGCCTGCTTATTATCAACATCTGCACTGCGATTCCATTTACTCAAAACTGCAATAGTTTGTTTTATCTGTGGATATTTTTCGGGAGATAAATGCAGAAGGTCTTCAATATTTTCCATTGCATAATTATAGGCGGGATTCATAAAAGACACATCGTATTTTATTTTCTTAAAATCATCATACGACAATTTTCCTGAATGTGCAAACAGATATTGTGTTCGTATGCTTCTGTTATTTTCTAAAAAGAAATAATCTTTTTCGAGCGGATGATAATGTTTCACACAGTTTTCATCAAAGGCAGTACAATAAAATGGTGTATTATTATTATTATGCACATAGCCGCAGGCAGGATTAATTATCTTAATCAAACTGTCATAAGGCCAGTAATTATTAGCTTTCCAAAAAGTTGCAGATGTATCTCCGGGCAAGGTATGCCACCAATCGTAGCTTCTGTTTTTATAGGGGAATTGTCCCATATCGGCATACATAATATTATTCTCTTTATCGGCATAAATGACATTAAGCCCTGGAAAGGCCATCATTTTCAGTGCATCAGTAAATTCAGAAAAATTTTTTGCTTTATTCATCCGATACCATTGTTCAGCTGCACGAATATCAAATGCTGACGGGAAACGGACTGCAAAATATTTTCCATCGTGTTCCAGGACAGGACCATAAACAGATTCATAATATTTTTTAGTAACAGGAATTTTTATAAACCAAAATAACTTTACTTTTAATTTTACTTTTTTCACTTTCAATTCCTGCCATTGTCCATCATACTTATACTGGATTTTTCCATCTTGTTTTCTGGTCGTTAATAAATAGACATCATCGTGGTCAGCAAACGAAACGGTGTGCGCCCATCCTAAATGCTGATTAGCTCCGTGAAATAAAGTAACTCCACCCGGAAAAGTTGCCCCCAGCATATCCCAGCCTTCGTCTGTATGAACATGTGCTTCATACCACGAATAAGGCCCTTCTAATGGCTGATGAGAGTTGATACCCAAATACACATTGCCATCCATCGTTTTATTGCTGTTTAGAGCAAAGCCATTGCTGCCTTTAGGTGCCAAAAGATTATCTGTTTTTATTGTGCCATCGGAAATTTTCATGACAGAATATGGTACGTTGGTCATCAATGCAAAACCTAATACATAACCGGTAATAATATCTTTTTCATTAACCGGAAAAGCATCTTTTATCCAGACTTTATCCGGATTTTTTGCTGCAAAATCGTTGCAAGCTTGTGCGTAGGCAGCCAGCATGGCTCTGAATTTTGGAGTAAATGCCGAATCAAAATATTTCTCTGTTGTTTCTCTTGCGCCGACAAATGCACATAAAAAATCCATCATGGCACCTTCTTTTCCTTTTACTTCTGCCAGTCTTCCTCGTGCAGTCAGAAAATTTTCCTGCATAGATTTAAAATCATCTTCTGCCGTAGCCCATGCTAACCCATAAGCAGCTTCCTCATCTGTATGAGCATAGATATGAGGTACTCCCCAAGCATCACGAATGATTTCAATATTTTGCTTGTTAATAGCAAAAAGAAATTGTGAACTAAAAATAATTAAAAATAAGAATTGTAATTTCATGGTTTTCACAGCAAATATTTAGATTAAAATAGGTATTTCTACTGGAAATAAAAAATGGAATGATTTTTTTATAAGCATCTCAATAACTAATGACTTAAATTAAGTAAGACATAATTAGTATTTTAGTATTATACAAATTAATTTAATTTATACTTATCTCATCTAATTTCTTTTGCATTAAATGAAGTCTTAGCTTTATAGGTTCTGCCGGAGCAAACATGTAAGCATTAAAGTAACATCAGGAATTAATTGTCTTTTCAATGCAATTTTAGAAAGCTCTAAGATATCTTTATCAATTTTTCCTTCCAATAAATATTGACCAAACCCCGTAGCAATAATAGCATCATCCATTGATGATATACTAATATAACCCATTATATTTTGTACAACTCGATTGATACTATCTGCTATTCCTTTATTATATGGTTTATTTACATCTTCTGCCATTTCTTTTGCTGATTTTTCGATACTTACCTCCATTTCTTTCGTAATCAGATTTGAATCATTAGCAATCTTTAAGACAAAACTCCGTATTTCAAGTGTATCTAGGGTATATATATTAAATTCAGGAAATCCCCATTGCTTAAATAAAAGATTTACAAAATCTACACAAGATTTTTGTTTATTCAATTTTCTCCAATTTACAAATTGCTGTAAAGCATCCCACCCATTATCATTTCCAAAAGGTGAAATTTCGTCTGCTTCATTCCAATAAAATTCATCTGTAAATAATCTTACTGCATTTGGATGTGCATTTTGTTTTGACAAAACATAAATACTATTTAATTCAACAGGAACTGGATTTAATTCTTTCTTTTTGTTACGTATTTCAGAAAAATAAAAACCTGTATATAATACTACTATAAATACCAAGCCAAATATCCTAAATGATTTCATATTCTAACTTAATCCACCAGATGTTCTCCTGCTGTTTTCTTTGCACTTATTTTATGAAACAGTTGTGAAAATGCTGCTTGCTCCGAATCGGGTATTTGGTTTTTATCAATAATGTATGCTGTATTATCGCTGATAAACAACAAATACAAATTGGGTGTTTCCTCAAACGAAAACAAATTATCATACAACATTTCCGTTTTGTTTTTATTCGAAGCCGTTACACTAAAGCGGTCTGTCATAAATAAATATGCTACATTCGTAAAATTTTCAGCTGCCTTTTTATAATTGCTTTTCATATTGCGAATTGAAGCGTAATACATTAGAAAAGGGAAACCGCAAAAAGCAACTGTAACCCAGATATTGGTTAAATCAGCCTGTTTTTGGATGATAATTCTGAAAATAAGATTAAGTAATCCGATTAAAAATATGACAGCATAAGTAATCTTAGTTGACAGCTTTGTTTTCTTTAAAAAGAAGGTTTTAAAAAACTCCTTGTACGCTTCGTAGGTGAGTGTTTGTGAGAATTTAATTTCCATTGTAATAAAAGTAAGTGTAAATTCAGATATTTGCATCGTGCAGCAAAGAAAAAAATTAGTAATTATTGGAGGTGGCCCCGCCGGATTCTTTGCGGCTATACATGCTGCAAAAGCACATCCCGATTGGTTCATTCTCATTTTAGAACAAGGCAATCGTGTTTTAGGGAAGGTTAAAATATCGGGTGGCGGAAGATGTAATGTTACTCATGCTTGTTTTGATACCCGCGAGCTAACCCAATTTTATCCGCGCGGACAGAAGGAGTTATTGGCACCATTCAAACTATTTGCCTGTGCCGATACCCTGCATTGGTTTGAAGAAAGAAATGTGCCACTCAAAACAGAACAAGATGGCAGGGTATTTCCTGTTACAGATGATTCACAAACCATAATAGATTGTTTACTAAATGAAGCCAAAAAAAATCAAATAGAAATCAGAAAAAACTGCAAAGTTTTTTCCATTTCTCATCAACAAAAATTTAGCATAAAAACAGACCGGGAAGCTTTAGAAGCCGATGTTGTGATTGTTGCATGTGGCAGCAGTTCACTAATTTGGGAAACCCTTAAAGAAATGGGACATACGGTAATTCCTCCTGTTCCGAGCTTATTTTCATTCAAAACTAAAAATACGCTATTCAGAAATTTATCCGGCATAGCCATCCCAAATTGCTCTATTAAAACCAATGCAGATAAAGTTTCAGTAAATGGCAATGTTTTAATTACCCATGAAGGAATAAGTGGTCCGGCTATTTTAAAATTATCATCCTTTTCTGCAAGAACTTTGGCAGAAAAAAACTATCAATTTGATTGCTGTATAAACTGGTGTAATGCTAAAGCGGAAGATTGTATGATACTACTGCAAGAAATAAAATCAGCTCATTCAAAAAAACAAATTCACAATTTCGCACCTTATGATTTTCCTGCGCGCTTTTGGGAAAATGTGTTGTTAGAAAATAAAATACCACATCAAAAATTATGGGCAGATATCAGCAAGAATGAACTGCAAAAACTGGCACAATTTTTAACTAACTGTACGATTCAAATTTCTGGCAAATCCACCAATAAAGACGAATTTGTTACAGCAGGAGGTATTAAACTGAGTGAAGTTGATTTTAAAACGATGCAAAGCAAGCTTATTCCCGGATTATATTT
>DAOQII010000080.1:0-9385 GCA_035339455.1 Chitinophagales bacterium | reverse complement strand
AAGAGTCACTGTTTTTCCTGAATGAAAAAGCACTAACGATTTCAAAATTAAATCATACAGATAATGTATACTGGCTTTTAAAAAACGGATGGAATAACCGGTTTCTGCAAGTTGTTCCATCAAAAGATGTTCATCAAATTCATGAAATCTATCTAATACATCAAACAATACGACATACTGTTTTTCTTTTTGAATGACATGCCGGTTACTATAGAGTTTAAATTGTCTTTTTTCTGACATACTCATAGACTTAACTAATTGAAACACAGTATTATAATTTTTCATTTTACAAAATCAGACTTACTAAAAATATTGCATTTTTACAAAATTTCCAACTTTCACTATGTTAAATTTGAAAGATAAAGTACTAGCATTTTTTTTAATATGAAGAAACTTATACACCTTTTATTATTTGTATTAATATTTGTAAATACTAATGCACAATTAACAGTAAACACAGGCATATCTGCAAATGCTTTAGTTGGTTCACTCTTAGGTTCGGGTGTAACTGCATCTAATGTAAGTTTTCAGGGTGTAATGGGTACTGGTACCAAATATCAAGCTGGGTCATTTACTGCTAGCGGAACTGTTGCAACCAACTTGGGTATAACAAGTGGTATTGTGCTAAGCAGTGGTCATGTAGGTGATATTCCGCTTAGTATGTCTACATTTCCCGGAGCAACAAGTTTTACCAGCTCAGGACTTACTTCAACATGTTCAAATGGTGAAATCAGACAAGGTGGCTCTTGCCCTGTTTATATTAATGACGTAGATGTACTGGCAGGGAATAAAAATTATTACAATGCCGCTATTTTAGAATTCGATTTCGTTCCTCAAAACAGCATTGTTTCGTTCAGTTATGTTTTTGGGTCTGAAGAATATGATCAAAATGATGGAAGCGGATTTCCGGTTAACTACAATTGCTCTTCATACAATGATAAATTCGGGTTTATTATCAGTGGACCCGGAATTAGCGGTGGGCAAGGTTATACCAATAATGGAAAAAATATTGCCCGCCTTGGAAATGGAGCTGAGGTATCTATCAATTCGGTTAATGATGGAATAGTAGGCGCATCCGGAGGTTCACCTTCAGCTTCTGTATGCACAGCTGCAAATCCAGCATGGACGAATGGCAGTCCGACAACCGAATTTTTCGGTCCTATATATGGCATCCAGTTTAATGGAAATACAAAAAAACTAAGTGCCTATATCAGCGGATTAACTGCCGGATCTACTTATCATATCAAACTAATTGTTACTGATGTAAATGATGGCGCATACGACAGTGGAGTATTTTTGCAAGCTGCAAGTTTTACCTCTCCGGTCATCTTGCCTGTTGAATTAGTTTCTTTTTCAGCTGCATGTAAAGAAAATTATACGGAAATAAACTGGTCGACGGCTACAGAAAAAAACAATGACTATTTTATTTTACAGAAAGCTGCAAGTGATTTTATCTTCAAAGATATAGCAACCTTAAACGGCAAAGGAACAACAGCTATTGAACAAGCTTACACATATAAAGATTATGAAAAGAGTGCAAATTCCTATTATCAGCTTGTACAAGTAGATGCTGATGGTATGAAGCACAACAGCAAAATCATTTACAACAAACAGGAATGCGATAATGAAAACAATTTATCTGAAATTACATGGCATTCTGCTACAAATTCAATTCATATACAATTACAATCAAATCAAATCAATAATGCAGAGCTTATCGTGACGGACTTAAACGGAAAACTCATTTTCAGACAGTCATTTGCATACACAGCAGGGTTAAACGAATTAGATTTTAATTTAAAATACATCAATAATGGCATGTATATCTGCACCATTACAGGTGAGCAAATAATAAAGAGCAAGAAGCTATTAATTAATACTAAATAGATGGACATGCGTTATTATTTACAACTATTTCTATCTCGTTTTTTAATTCCATTTTTGTTTGTTACACAATGGTCGTTTACACAAGCACAAATATATGTTGGTGCATGGAATCCGATTCGCTACCCCAACTCTGGTGTTTGCGGTTGGGCATTCCAAGATGATAATGCTGCCGGAACGTCATCCGACCCGTATGCCTCCATTGAGAAAGCACTGACAACTGCCATAAACAATAATACGCCAAACCAAATCATCTATATTTTACCTGATGCCTATATTCAGAACTGGGATTATGACTCCACCTTAACGGAAATTAGAGACAATTGTGATGGACATGATTTGGATTACACGCCTATCATTGGCAGCTCATTGAACGGCCTGCAAATTTTAGGTACAGCCAGCGGATGCCAAACTATGCTGGAAGCATTGGGAGGTAGCAATAGTCTGCAATTTATTAAAATCGACGGCGCCAGCAATATAACTATATCCAATGTGTATTTTAAAGGCTATTCGCAAGCAGTATCCATAGATAATTCATCAAACATTACGTTTAACAACTGTGTATTTGAGTCATGTAATTACGGAGTTACTTCACTTGATGGCATTTTAATTAAATCGACAAGCAGCAATACGAATGTATCATTTAACGGATGCAAATTTATAGACAATACAAAAAATACAAACACGAATGCGCTTACGATAAGCTCAAATTCAACAACAGCAAGTATTTTCACGACTGTGAGCCTTAGCAACTGTGAGTTTGTCTGCAACCAAAAAGATAATTCAGGTGGTTCTTTAATGATAAAAGGCAGAACTATATCTACAGCGGCACCCACCACGGTCAACATTTCCGGTGGCGTATTTGCGAATAACAATGCAACGAGTGCCGCAGGACGTGGCGGGGCAATCTATATTGATAATAATTGTTTGGTAAGTATAAACGGTACACGCTTTTACAAAAACAGTTGTCAAACTACCGGAGTCAGTGCGGCCAATGATGGCGGAGGTGCAATTTCCATTGTTTCTGACAATACCGGATTGACCGCAGCAGCTAGAACTGAAGTAAATATAACCAATGCACTTTTTTATGGCAATCAAGTAACTGGATCCGGTGCAGGAGGAGCAATTTGTTTGGTTGGTGTAAGCGGTCATACAAATTCAAACCGACCAAAATTGACGATAACGAATACGCTATTTGAAAAAAACAAATCAGCATCGAGCGGCGGAGCTATTTATACTGCTTATGGAGAACTATCAATCACAAATTGTACATTTAAACGTGATACGGCTCTAACTGGCGGAGCAATTTGTATAAAACAATCCGGCAGTGTCTTTACTTTAGTCAATGATTCATTTATATTAAATAATGCAACAACAGGAAAAGACATTCAGTCAGATGCAGATTTCACGATGAATAATTGCCTTACCACCACTGCAAATATTGCAGGCCCCGGAACTTACAACTGGGTGCTTATGGATAACTTTAACAGAACCACTAATAATACAGTAGGCAATGGATGGACTGAAGCAGAATCAGCAGGTTCTTCCGGAAATCGTATTTCAGTAGGACATGCAACCATTACAGGAGCTTCCAATCAATTGGTTATGAATACGGGTGCTACAATTGGCAGAGAGTGGTCTTATAAACCTCAACCGTCAGGTATGATTACAAATGGAATAACAACAAATACAGCAAAAATAATTTGGGCATTCAACATGGTGCAGAACAGAAGTACAGTTGGTGGATTTGATGCTGGGAGTTATGGAATTGGATATATATTGGGCTGTACAAATACTGATATAACTTTAGGAAACGGATACGCTGTTGTTTTAGGAAATAATACTGGAACTGCAAGTGTAAACAGAACACCTCGATTAGTAAAATTTACGGGAGGATTAGATGCCAATGCCAACCTCACTAATGTAATTAGTGGCAATGCATTGACAAATGCCTATGATTATTTGAGTATAAAAGTAGAATATAATCCGGTTACAGATGAATGGAAACTGTTTCAGGAATCCGGCTCTGCTGCATATCCCAGAACAGATCCAAGATTAACCAGTTTACAAGTAGGGCTTACGACGACTGACAATACTTATGTTGGCACAAGTGATAATTTAGCTAATGAAGGGTTTATATATAATCATTCCAATGGATCCGCAGGGAGCAATTATTCTTTCTTTGATGAATTATATATCCAAACCAGTGACGGCTTAGGAACAGGGTCAACATTAGCATATGTTGATGCATCAAATCTAGTTAACAGTTATGACTGTACAAACGGTTATTGTGCATTGGAAGTAGCTGGAACTTGCTTGTCAAATGCGCTGTCTAATTTTGTATGCACTGCATCAAATGCCACCGGTTCCATTGGCGGTATTGCATTTTTTGACAGCAACGGCGACGGCATCTATAATGAAAATCAACCGTTGGACAGCATATATATTTTATTGCTGGATAACAATAATAATGTAATAGCCAGATACACTACGGATGCGACAGGGCAATATACATTTTTTGGACTGCCATCCGGAAGTTATAAAGTAGCCTTTACAAAACTAGGCTACTTTGCCGGGCAAACTTTACAAAATCAAGGAGTCGGTACTACTGATAGTGATATTGACAATACCTTTATTTCTCAAACAGTAGAGATAAACACGAGTCTTAGTAACACGATTGCTGACGACAATAATACGCAAGCTCTTAATTTCCAAAATGTTTCGGCTGGTTTTGTACTTAATTCTATATTACCCGTTACTTTAATTTCATTTAGTGGCGAAAAGAATTCTTGTCGGGAAGGTCTTTTAAAATGGACGACTGCAAATGAAATTGCTTTCAAAGAATTTAATGTAATGGAGAGCGAGGATGGCATAAACTACCGGATAATAAAAACAATTCCTGCTATATCCTCAAGTGGAAATCAGGACTATGATGTAGCATTAGATTTGATTAATCAAAACAATTATTACAAATTAAAACTAACAGACTTAGATTATTCATTTTCTTATTCAAATGTATTGCTGCTGAAAAATGATTGTATTGCTGAAAATAGTTTGAACTTTTCGCTTTATCCTCAGCCGGCAAACAATATCCTGAATGTATTCTTTAATAAAACAACTGAACCAAATCTCATTTTTATCATCTATGATTTACAAGGCAATATCATTAAAAAACAAAATGCAGTCAATACTTCTCCAACCCAACCAGTAGATATTTCAACATTTCAACCGGGCGTTTATTTATTTTCTGTAAATAGCTCAAGTGGCATAATCGTTGAAAAATTTATTAAAGAATAATAGCTAAACACAAACCTTATTTTTGCATTATTGTTGATGCCTCCAGGCATAAGCCAGTAAAACGAGCTTATCGTAATTGCGAACGCCATCAGGCACTCCCATAATTTTTAAATATATAGTATTGAATACGTCCCCCAAAAATCCGGTAAAAAATGTATGTTTCTTGTCATACTCTTTTATTTCGTTAAGATCCCGCTTTATTACATCCGGCATATTTTTGTAAACTTCTTCATACTGTTGCTTGTCTCTTAATTTTAATTCTGAGAGCAAATAGAATAAATAATTCAAGCTGCCACTATATTGAAATGCTACGTTTTGTGATTGCATACATGACATATATGCCCAAAAATTACAATCGCCTTCACCTGTAATGCCATTGCCATGAGCCATCTCGTGCATGACGTAAAATGGTTTTTTTGAATAAAAGACAGCATCATCAACAGCCCCCTCCCCTACGTATGGCATATATTGTCCTCCTACAGAAAAAATCAAAAATAAGTTATCAAAAACAAATCGCCCACGCAAGCGATCACTATACGGATAATTGTTTTTTTCTAAAACATGATTCAAATCTTCTCTGCTCTTATCTTCAATATTATTCAGGAAAACAATTTGTGGTAAGGTATTTGTGTCTTCCTTTATTTTCAGTCTCGCTTGATGCAATTGATCCAAAACCGTATCAGTTTCCGTTCTTAATTCATCAGTAGTAAGCGGTCTTAGATTCAGATTAAGCATTTTTTCCACCGAAGTTCTTCCGTAGTTAAATCCCCAGATTAAAAAGAAGAATACCACCATGAAACCGATAAACGAAAATGCACGAATTACTCTTGTTAAGGGTGGCAATGGGTTAAGTCTGAAAAAGCCCAATACCCATCGAATTAGCGTTAATACACAAAACAACAAGAATAAATAATAAGCAGGAAATGGCAGAAAGGCAAAAGTATAATCAAAAAATGCGCGAAATACTAAAAATAACCCTCTAGAATAATAGCGTTCAATTACATGTTCTGGTAATGTATATAAAAGAATAAAACAGCAAACGGTCAGCAATATCCACTTATATGACCAGATTTTTTTGAACATCTGACAAAATACAAAAATTATTCAAATCGGATGGATTTCAAAGGTGAAATATTGCTAATAAGCTGAACAGGAACTAATAAGATAAGCAGGCAAATCACTACCGTTCCTACATTGACAGCCAGAATAAACGGGATATTAAAATAAATAGGTGCTACGGATAAATAGTAATTGGCTTCGTTCAATTTTATAATGCCTGTATAATGTTGTATTATACAAAAACCCAAACCTATTACATTTCCCCAAAGCAATCCATAAACGATAATATACAGTGCGTTATAAATAAACAGGGTAGAAATAGATGTATTGTCAGCTCCAAGTGCTTTCAGGATGCCTATCATTTTAGTGCGATCCAGAATCAAAATTATCAATGCGGTTATCATATTGAGTACAGCGATAATAATCATCAATCCTAAGATTAGATATTCATTTACCCGTTGCAAATCCAGCCATTCAAAGATATTGAGGTTTTCTTCCCGCATCGTTACAGCCTTGAGTTCCTGTCCAATATATTTATAATAAATTGAATCCTTAAGCTCATTCATTCGGTTCATATCCCAAAGCCTAACTTCATAACCTGCCGCATCGCCCTGTTTCCACTGGTTGAGTTCCTGCAGTAAGCGCATATCCACCAATGCAAAATCTTTATCATACTCATCCAGGCCGGTATGATAAATGCCCACTACCACCAGTTTTCTGCCAATAGTATTGCTTTGTTCTTTTTTAATAAAATAAGCAATTACTTTATCTCCTAATTTGATATTCAGCTTATCTGCAGTGGTTTGTGATACTAAGATTTCTTTTACTGCAGCTGTATCTTTTACATAATGAATAGCACGTCCTTGCCGGATAAACGGCGTAATACTTTTCCAGTCATAACTCGAATCAACGCCTTTGAGTATAATTCCTTCAATCTCTTTTTTCGTTTTTAAAATAGTTGGTTTGATGATATAAGGTGCAATATTCTTGATAGCTGCATTTTGCTTAAGCTTATTAAGCTGAAGTTGACTTGTATTAATCGGTGGTGTTTCATAGGCGTTTGAAACCTCGAAATTTTCAATATGTATTTCGCCCCAAAATCCAAATATGCGTTTTTTAATTTCTTTGGAAAACCCGGTAACCATACATGCCGAAATAATCATAACTGCCACACTAAGCGAAATAGCAATAATGGCAATGCGAATGATAAAACGGGAAAAAGACGACTTGTCGCCCAATGCCATTCTTTTTGCTATAAACCATTCTACATTCACCCTGCGAATATCGGAAATTTACAAGAAGCCTGAAAAAGATTACTCATTTTTTACGAAAAAGGTTAATTACGGATTTAATGCAGACTAATTCTTATTTGGTACAGAAATTGCATTTTATTACTAAATACATCAGCCTTTTGTGACGAAAGATAATTTTGTATTTTCGTATATTGAAAAATAAAGCTATTTTTTATTTCTACTTTTGACAAATACAATCGTCTGGTTCGTTCTGAGCGTTTCAAGCAACGAATAAAAAATCTGGTCTTACCCGGATTTGAAGGCATTCCACTGTATGATGTATTAGTAAAGCTGCGTGACGAATTACGGAATGATGCCTTGAGTATAAGGGCTTCATCTATTTCTTTCTTTTTTATCCTCGCTCTATTTCCGGGTATTATTTTTTTATTTTCACTAATACCCTATGTACCCATAAAGCACTTTGACAAACTGGTATTAAATTTTCTGAGTGAAATTTTGCCTAATGGCGTTTTTCCCATATTAGAATCGACGATTAAAGACATCGTCAGCGTACAGCGCGGCGGGCTTACTTCCATCAACTTTTTTCTGGCTTTGTTTGTTGCGTCGGGTGGTGTTACTTCTATGATGCGTGCCTTCGACAAAATGAATCACACCTTTAAAAAACGAAATTTCTGGCAAAAAAGAGCCGCCTCCATTCGCATTCTCGTACTGGTCAACACACAACTCATCATTGCCGTATTATTTATTTTGAAAGGAAAAGAAGTCATACAACTCTTACTAACCTGGCTTAATGCAAAAGACACGATAATAGAACATGTATTAAAAATTTCAAAAACAATTATCATTATTCTTAGTTTCTTCAACACGTATGCATTAGTCTATTATTTCGGCCCTTCAGTAATTAAAAAATACCGTTATTTTTCCGCAGGGGCTACATTTGCTACCGCAGTTTCCATTCTCATGTCCTATTTATTCAGAATCTACACGTCTTACCTCAATAATTTCAACAGGCTCTATGGCTCTTTGGGCGTGATGATAGTCATCATGATGTGGATATATCTGAATGCCTTCGTACTTCTTTTCGGCTTTGAAATCAATCATAGTATAGCACTCAACAAAGCCCTTCGCGAAGACAAAAGCTCGGAAGGATTGAATGATGACAACTAGCTTTTCCATTATTTGCTTGGCAAGTCATCTGTTTTAAAATTCACGTTTATCTTATTTAAAGAATAAAATCAGTACTTAATAGAATTGCATCAGTTTTCACCTAATAAAAAATCCCTGATTCACATCAGGGATTTTCTATAAAAAGCAGTAGTTTATTATTTGCTTTTATTTACAGCGTCTGTCAATTCTTTACCTGCTTTGAAACGCACTAATGTTTTTGCAGGAATAGTGATTTTAGCACCTGTAGATGGGTTTCTTCCTTGTCTTTTTGCTCTTTTAGATGTTGAGAAAGTACCGAAACCGATTAATGTTACTTTGTCACCTTTTTTCAACGTTTTGCGAATGCTTTCTAATACGGCATTCAACGTTTCTGTTGCTTTTGCATTGGTCAACTCACCTGCATCTGCAATGATTTTTACTAAGTCACCTTTGTTCATAAAGTTAAAATTTTTAGTTATGAATGATTATGACACAAAAATAAATCGTTTGGTCAATTCTGCAAATTAAATTTTCAGAATGTTAATAAAATAAGGATGCTGTGTACAAATTAATAGCAAAATGCCTTATTTTATTGATATTTACACCGAAAATGATGTACCACAGCCACAAGTAGACGATGCATTGGGGTTTTCAAAAATAAAGCCACGGTTGTCCAAACCGCCCTTAAAGTCTAATTGTGTGTCAAATAAATAAATTTCCTGAGCCTTGTCTACAATAAATTCAAA
>DAOQII010000079.1:0-9444 GCA_035339455.1 Chitinophagales bacterium | reverse complement strand
ACATCATCATGTATCAAGGTGAAATTGTGAAAATATTCTACTGCCAGCGATGCCGGTAAAGCCTCGTTTACATCACCTCCAAAAAGCTCGGTAGTCAGCAATAATAAAACCGGACGCAGCCTTTTTCCGCCTATTTGCAAAAAATAATTATTCGGCTCATACAGGTTATGAGGTTCATTTCGGAATGATTCTTGCTCTAAATATTTCAGGAATTCGCTACGCAGTCGCTCAATTTCTTGCATTACATTAACAATTTGTAACAAAGATAAATGATTTATACAACTAATTTTGAACTTCGACATGGACAATACTATTTTGAAACCTGACTGGCACGCTGCACTGCATCATACGCTGGAAATATGTGAAAAAGATGAACAATATCCGGCTTACACGGTGAGAGAAAAACTGCTCTCCTTCGTCTTTACCTTTATTCAAACTTTGCAGGAAAATGAAAATTTATTTTCATCGGCAATAAGCAGCAACAGATTGACTTGCATGAATGTTGTAAAAGCGGATGTACAGCAATATTTTGAACAATTGATTTGGGAAGGCAGCAACACAGGTGAAATTCAGTCCCGGCTTTATCTCTCCTCTTACTATAAGGATGCCGTTTGGAATATGTTGTTGTCTGTAGTAAATTTCTGGCAGCGTGACCAATCGATTCTCAAAGAAAGAACAGATGTGTATATAGAAAAATCAGTGCATTTCACGGTCGATTTATTGTCGCCAAACGCACTGGACTCTGGCTTTGATTTGATACAACAATTTATAAAATGGAGATAAGCTAATTTGTATTATGGCAGATGACAAAAAAGAATTTCAGGATAAACTACCCACATCAAAAGTGCAGCGTGCAGGTCGCGTTTTTAAAACCACCTTTAAAGTAGGTGCCAATTATATCAAACATGCGGCTCAGAAAGTAGTGAATGACCAAATAGATGAACAGGCATTGAATGAAAAAAATGCGGATGAATTATTTAAGCTAATGAGTCAATTGAAAGGCAGTGCACTGAAAATTGCGCAAATGATAAGCATGGACAACGGATTCTTGCCCAAACAATATGCAGAAAAATTTGCTCAGGCTCAAAACAGTGCTATGGCTTTGAGTGCGCCGTTAGTAGTCAACACGTTTAAAAAATATATCGGCAAAACACCACAAGAAATCTTTGATAAATTTAATCCCGTAGCTGTGCATTCAGCCTCGATAGGACAAGTACACAAGGCAGAGAAAGACGGATTGCAATTTGCCGTAAAGTTGCAGTATCCGGGAGTAGCAGAAAGCATTCACTCGGATATTAATTTAGTGAAACCCATTTTTCTCAGAGTGATTGGTATAAAAGAAAAAGAAGTACAACCCTATTTTGACGAATTTGAAGAGCGGCTGAATGAAGAATGCGATTATGAAAAAGAATTGCACAATGCCGTTTTCATTGCTGAAAAGGTTAAACATATTCCCAATCTTATCATTCCAAAATATTATCCGCAATATTCGTCTAAGAAAATTTTGACGATGCAATGGATGAATGGTATGCCGCTGCAACAATTTTTAGAACAAGAAACTAATCAGGATAAAAAAAACAAAGTAGGGCAAGCACTTCTTGATTTTCTCTTTTATCAAATTCACTACTTACATCAATTTCATGCCGATCCGCATCCGGGCAATTTTTTGGTAAGCGAAGATGCGCAGCTTATCGTATTGGACTTCGGTTGTGTAAAAAGCATTTCCAACGAATTTTATCAAAATTATTTTGCTCTGGCGAATGAAAAATATGTGCAAGATAAAAACAAACTCAATCAGATTTTATCTCATCTGGATGTATTGCGACCCAATGACAATCCTGATAAATATACCTTGTTTTTAGAAACTGCCAAGAAAGCAATTGCTTTGATTACCTATCCAACAAAATTTGAATCCTTTTATTTCGGCGATAAAAACTTTTATGAAAAACTGCAGGCACAAGGCGAAGAAATCTTTTTAAATAAAGAGTTCAGAAAACCCGATGCCATAAGAGGCTCGCAGCATGCCATTTATTTACATCGCGCTTTCTATGGCATGTATGCCATTCTATACAAGCTCAATGCCACCGTAAAAGTGGACAACAGCTTTATTGAAAAAATAGCTATCTGATAGTTTAGAACAGAAATGTAAACAGGGCTTTTCATTCATTTAAATATGTATTTAGCTATTGTATAAAATTGTGATTTACAATGCTATGTAATTAAAAATCAATCAATTAAGAATTGTTAACATTTTAAGATGTTTGTCTGTTGTAAATTTAAGTTGTGAATAGAAATTTACTTTTAGTTATTGCAGTACTTCTCTTTTTAGGTTTGCTCGGTATTGGAACAGTTCAGATTTTCTGGTTGAAAAGTGCTGTAAAATCCAGAGAACAGGAGTTTGATAAAGCTGTCTATACTTCACTTAATAATATTTCTACCAAAATAGAAGATATCAATTACAAACCCTTGATATCTGCTTATTTGAAACGCTCTTATCAAGGTTCAATCAGTACAAATGAAAACGGTGATATTGTCCTGAACTGGTCTGATACTTCCGGCAGAGAAGGCAGCTATAAAGTCAAGTCAGATATTATGCCTTTTTCCGGAGGTCATATGCACATGAATTACCCGGGTTTTGCTCAAACGCAAGATGAATCATACACTGAACTCGATAATTTGCAGGCACTCATGTTGCAACAAATGACAAGCCTTCAGCCAATAAATGAGTTGATAGATACTGCTCGTTTAAAAACGATAATTACGGATGAATTAAAAGCTCAAGGTATTAAAACAAAATATTACTATGGAGTAACCGAATATGCACCGAATAATTTTGTTTTGTTGTCTAAAGGAACTCCCTTGTCAGAGTTGTTTAAATCTGATTATTCTATTGATTTGTTCCGCCGAAGCATGATTGATGCCGGTAAGACATTGAAACTTTTTTTCCCTGACAGAAAGAAGTTTTTGTACACTTCTATGTCACCCCTGATTTTGTCATCTGCGTTCTTTTATTTAATGATAGTGGCGGCCTTCTTTTTAGCTTTCAAAATCATCTTTAAGCAAAAGAAACTATCAGACATGAAAACGGATTTCATCAACAACATGACACATGAATTAAAGACACCAATAGCCACAATATCCATCGCCAGTGAGATGTTGCGGGATAATTCCATTTCGGCTTCTGAGGAAAACAGATCGAAATATGCCGGTATTATATTTGAAGAAAATAAACGATTATATAATCACGTAGAACAAGTGCTTCAATTGGCCCGATTGGAAAAAGATGAATTACAACTTAATTTGGACGATGCCGACATACATCAATTAATCACTACGACAGCTAAACGATCGCAACTTCGACTGGAAGAATTGGGTGGCAAAATAGAATTGCATTTAGATGCCTTGCAAACAATAGTAAAAGTGGATGAAATGCATTTCACAAACATGATAAACAACCTGATAGACAATGCCATAAAGTATAACGATAAAGAACCGCTGATAAAAATTAAAACACTTAATGTTCCTTATGGCATACAAATTGAAGTTTGTGATAATGGCATAGGGATTAAGAAAGAAGATTTAGAGCGCATTTTTGAAAAATTCTATCGGGTGAGTACAGGAAATGTACACGACACCAAAGGTTTTGGTCTGGGCTTGAGTTATGTAAAATCAATAGTTGATAAACTGGACGGGAAAATACGTGTAGAAAGCAAATGGAAAGAAGGAACAAAATTTATCATACAGCTGCCATTGGATAATGTTTAAGAAAGTTGAATGAAGATGTACTAATTCGATAATTTACCAATATACCAATGTACTGTAACAAACAACTAATTCCCAATCACTAATAACAAACAACTAAATACAACATCATGAATACAACAACAAAAAAAGTACTTTTAGTAGAAGACGATCCAAATTTGGGTTTATTGTTACAGGAATATCTGAAACACAAAAATTTTGAAGTAGACTTAAAACGCGATGGCGTAGAAGGTTTGTTTGCTTTCCGCAAAAATAGCTACGATATGATTTTACTTGATGTGATGATGCCGAAAAAAGACGGGTTTGCCGTTGCCGAAGAAATTCGTAAAGAGGACAAGCACGTGCCTATTATTTTCCTAACGGCAAAATCGCTGAAAGAAGATAAAATCAAAGGTTTGACTTTGGGCGCCGACGACTATATCACCAAGCCGTTCAGCATGGAAATTTTAGAGCTGAAGATGAACGCAATTTTGCGCCGTACAGAGCGTCAAGAGGTGCAGGAAGTGCAAGATGAATATTTCGCCGGAAACTCAAGATTGGATTACAAAAACCAACGCTTGTACATACATGGCAATGAAGTAAAACTAACTACCAAAGAAAATGAATTGTTGCGCTTGTTTTTTGAAAAGAAAAATCAAGTGCTGGAAAGAGAAATAGCGTTGAAATATGTATGGCATGATGACAGTTATTTTACGGCACGCAGCATGGATGTGTTTATTTCCAAAATCAGAAAATATATCAAAGATGATGAAAGTCTGCAAATACTGAATATACATGGACAAGGCTACAAGCTGGTAGAAAATGCCACCTCGTAGGTTGGGAAGTTTGATGACAGCATTTCATCTTGCAATTTAGAAGACTAAAGAGCGATTATAGGAGTTTCAACATGAGAAATGCTATCCTACTTATGCTTCTTTCGAGCGGGAATTTTTTGGGTGCTATATTTGTATATATTTCTAATTTTCAGGGAAATGGTAATTGCTAAATTGTCGCATAACAGCAAATCCTTTTTTTAAAAAACATATACCATAAAAATTAGCCACGCACTGGCAATACTTTCATAGGTGGAATAGTTAATTAGTCTAATAGTTTAATAGTTTAGTAGTGGTATAAATTTTATTCTTATCAGAAAGCCACGTAGTGGCGACACCTTGTTGATTGGATGAGTTTGGAGTCTATAGTCAGTTAGTCGGCTTATACAAAAAAAAATGTCCCATTCTACTTATGTGGTATTATGTCTTTAATCTCGTACTAATTTTGTTTTTATAAAATAATTTACGATATTCGTTAGGCATCAATCCCTCTAATATGAAGCAATTTTTTACACTTATTTTCTTCTTCTATTTTTTATCCGGTTTGCAGGCTCAATCTGTTATGCAAGAGCAAAAAGCCTTTTATGATAAATATGGCTATACGAAAGAAGCCGACTGGGATAAATTGCAAGAGCAACTGACGGGTGTAAAATTCAAAAAACTACACAACGACAATACTAATCAACGTTTAGCGACTTGCAGCCTGAACGGCAGACGTGTTTATGGCTGGCATCCTTACTGGAATGGCAGTACACTGCACAATAATTACAAATGGAATCTGATAAGCGATTTATGTTATTTCGATTATACCATCAACCCTTCTACCGGAGCCAACAGCAATACTTCGTTTGCATGGTCAACAAGTTCGGCAGTAACCGCTGCCAAAAACAATGGGGTTAAAATCTCCTTTTGTGCCACTTTGTTTTCATCCCACTCCACCTTCTTAACTTCAACAACAGCCAAAAATACATTTACGCAAAATTGTATTTCACTATTGCGAAGCAGAGGCGGAAACGGTGTTAATCTCGATTTTGAGGGCGTTTCCTCTACGCAAAAAGCCAACCTCACCGCCTTTATCCAACAGTTTTGTACTACCATGCACGATTCTGTTCCCGGTTGCGAAATTTCCATTGCTTTATATGCCGTGGACTGGAACGGAATCTTTGATATTCCGAATATCTCAAGCTATCTGGATTTACTTATCATCATGGGCTATGATTATTATTACTCTGGCAGTTCGAATGCGGGACCTACCGACCCGCTTTATGGCTTTGAAACCGGCTATAATTATTGTATGTCTAAATCTATTTCGTATTATTTGTATCAAGGAGTACCCGCCTCAAAATTATTATTAGGTGTTCCATATTACGGACGGCAATATCAGACTACGGCAAATACGATTCCTGCTGCAAGTACGGGATCTGCCAATTCTTCAACAGTTACCTATCGCACGGTTCGGGTAAATTCAAGCGGTAATTATTCCAATGCCAATAAAAGTTTCGATTACAACAGTTATACGCCTTACTATGCGTTCCAGAGCAGCGGGTCATGGTATCAGTGTTTTATAGATGATTCGATGAGTATGCGAGAGCGATATGATATTGTCAATCAGCGTTCATTGGGCGGTATCGGCATTTGGACCTTGGGCTATGATGATGGATATACCGAGTTGTGGAATGCCATTAATGACAAACTCACCAATTGCTACGCACAGTCTTGCACCGATTCTTTATTCGACATGGGAGGGCCCAACCGCAATTACCACGACAAAGAAATTTATACGTACACAATAGCTCCGGATGTTACCAAGAACGTCAACATTCAGTTTTCCAATTTTGAGTTTGAGGCAGGTTATGATTCATTATGGTTATATGACGGTCCCTCTACCACATCTGCTTTAATTGGTGCGTATTCATCCACCAATTCACCGGGTAATATTACTTCTACCAATCATGCATTAACCATCAAATACAAAACTGACGGTGCAACAAATAAAGTTGGCTATAAGGCTTATTATACTTGTGTTGGCGGAGATGCAACGCCACCGAATACTGCTGTAACTTTACCCGCTTGGGCAACAGCAAATTTTACGGCAAACTATACAGACAGCGATGTGGGTACAGGTGTTCAGTATCGTTTTTATGGTGTGGACAATTATACCACTTCTGATTTTTGGCGTTCTAATAAAGGAAATGGTTTCTTTAATGATGATTTTTCTAAAGCTACACTACACAGTGATTGGGCAAGCGATGCAGGAACATGGAGCATCAGCAGTGGTGCTGCTTATAATTCGGATGAAGCAAGTTCTAATACCAATTTGTATGTGGCATTACCCCAAACTTCCAATCAGCTTTTATATCACTGGACTCAAACCATTGGCGGCAGCGGTACCAACCGCAGGGCCGGAGTGCATTTTATGTGCAGTGTCAATACCGGCAATGGCAGAGGAAATTCCTACATGATCTATGCCAGGGTAGATGGAGGAGGCAAGTTGCAAATTTATGAATATACAGCCGATGTGATGTATTTGAATGCCGATATCGTTTATCCATTTGCAGCGAATACGACTTATGATTTTAAAGTGATGTATAATAAGTTGACAGGAAAAATTTCGGTTTGGGTGAATAATGTTTTTGCCGGAAGTTGGACAGATGCCACACCTATTACAAGCGGAAATTATCTTTGTTTCAGAAGCGGCAATTGTACGATGAGTATAGACAATGTAGAAGTATTAAAAAGCAGAACAGGAACAAGTAATATGATTACAGTAGGGGCTGCAACTACAAATGATATTCAGTTTGAAAACCCAATGCCAAGTACACCATCCGGAAAAGTAAAATCAATTGTTATAGATGGGGCAGATTTAATTTCTTCCATAGTTTCTGCTACTATAAATATAGATTATAGTGCACCATCCATGAATGCAGTACGTGATGGATTGGGCACAAGTGATATAAATTATTTTTATTTCCCGGGTTCCATCAGTGCAAACTGGAATGCAGCTACTGAGCCGAGTTCCAATATCACAAACTATTATTTTGCCGTTGGACTTACACCCGGAGATTCCAATATTATCAATTGGACGAATAATGGTACATCACGAAGTGTAACCGCAAATGTGCCAAAAATGCGCAAAGGTATTACTTACTATTTCACTGTAAAAGCTTTAAATAGCTTAGGCATGATGAGTCCGCCGATGAACTCAAATGGTCAGCGTTTAGTTTATGCTAAAACAGTAAGTGAAACAACTGATACTATTATCCCAAATAAGAAAACAGATATAAATACGGAAACAAGTATTAGTGTGTATCCAAATCCGGCAAAACAACAATTGACTATCAATTATTCTTTGACTGAAACAACATGGGTGCTAATTGATATTTTTGATTTAAGCGGAAAAAAAGTGGCACAAGTCATCAATAAACAACTACAAGATGCCGGTAATTATGAAGAAATTTACCTTTTGCCTGATGATCTTCCATCCGGCAATTATCTGCTTACTTTGCAATTTGGAAACAAGATAAAGGTGCTTAAGTTCAGTGTACTTAAATAATCAGAAAATCTTATCTTAGCCAAGATCATTAAGGTTTATTTTTAAATTTAAATAGATATGACTGTAACTATTATTATCATTATTTGTGTGTTGTTATTGCTGGCTTATGTTTTTGATATCAGTGCATCAAAGACTAAAATTCCATCAGTAATTCTTTTGTTATTGCTTGGATTTTTATTTAAACAGATTACCTTATATTTTCAAATTGAAGTTCCTGATTTAAATTTTCTTCTGCCCATTTTAGGTACGGTTGGACTAATTCTAATCGTGTTGGAAGGCTCACTGGAACTGGAATATAATAAATCCAAGATTCCGCTGATACGCAAATCGATGCTGGTAGCCCTGCTGCCTATGCTTATTTTTAGTGCAATATTTGCAGCGCTTTTTAGTCATTTCGGTAATATTTCTTTTCAAGCCGGATTGGCAAATGCAATACCTTTTGCAGTAGTCAGTAGTGCCATTGCAATACCCAGTGCTCAAAATCTAAGTGATAGCAATAGAGAGTTTGTTACTTATGAGAGCAGTCTTTCTGATATTTTCGGAGTCATCTTTTTTAATTTCATCACGCTCAATGAAGTCATTACTTTCGGGTCATTTACCAAATTTACTTTTGAAATTATGCTGATGCTGGTTATCACCGTAATTGCCACACTCGGTTTAGCTTTCTTGTTGAGTAAAATCAAACATCATGTAAAATATGCACCGATTATTCTGATAATTATTCTGATATATGCAATCACTAAAATCTATCATCTGCCGGGTCTGCTTTTTATTTTATTATTCGGATTATCACTCGGAAATTTAGACGTATTTAAAGATGTTTCTTTTATAAAGCTATTGAAACCTGAAATTCTGGAGGAAGAAGTACATAAATTTAGAGAACTAGTTATAGAAATGGCTTTTTTGGTGAGAGCCTTGTTTTTCTTGCTCTTCGGATTCTTAATTAATTTAAATGAATTGCTTAATGTCGATGCTGTCGTATGGACAATGGGCATCTTGGCCACCATCTATATCTTGCGTTTTATTTTCCTGACGTTATTCAAAATAAATTTGAATCCCATTCTGTATATTGCTCCGCGCGGACTAATTACTATCTTGTTATTTCTCAATATTCCGGAAAGACAGTCGGTCAATTTGGTCAATAATTCACTCACGATTCAAGTCATATTGCTGACAGCTATAGTGATGATGTTCGGTTTGATGTTTCAGAAAAAAGAAATAACCGAATAGTTACAGCCATAAAATACCGGCTTCAGATTCAAATTATTAACCTGAGTTCGGGATAAGCGTTTCAATTAAAAAATAGTTGATTTTTTA
>DAOQII010000078.1:0-9548 GCA_035339455.1 Chitinophagales bacterium | reverse complement strand
CAGACAATAAAGCATCAAAAATTCGTTTTACTGCCGGGCAGA
Organism: Chitinophagales bacterium; assembly: GCA_035339455.1. GTDB lineage: Bacteria > Bacteroidota > Bacteroidia > Chitinophagales > JADIYW01 > JADJSS01. Next base: position 9,506 of record DAOQII010000078.1, on the reverse strand, counting down.
TGTCCAGATTTTTTTCCGTGATATTCAATATTTTTTGTTGGTTTTTTTGATGTGTATGCGGATATTCTCTACAGGCTTTAGGTCTTACATTGTATATGGAACACCTACTATCTTCTCCTAAAAACACACAGGGAGTTTGTTTAAAAACGATATCACCGTCTTCATCTCTGACTGCATAATTATGCAGAAAATCTTTGACTGTAATTCGCAAATATTTACTGATACGATTGATGTCTTCATGAATTAATAAGGCAGGCGTAGTCTTACAGCAATTGGCACAATCCAGACAATTGATTTCCGAAAAAACTTGATCATGCTGTGTTTGTATCAGTTCATCTGCATCATAGGATGTCATAGACTTAAGCTGATTAATCATGCGCGAGTATTGCTTTTTATGTTGAGCAACAGACTGTTTTAAACCTGAAATTTCATGCGCTGTAATCATCTCAGCTTTACTTTATATCCTTCTTTTTCCAGCAGTTCTTTTATTTTTTGTTTAAAATCTCCTTGTATAATTATTTCACCATCTTTGACAGAACCACCCACGCCGCATTTTGTTTTCAGCATTTTTGCCAACATTTCCAAATCTTCCAGCTTGCCTACAAAGCCCGTGACCAAGGTTACTATTTTTCCTTTGCGCTTTTTATTATCCGTAAATACAATCAACAATTGCTTTGCATTTTCAAGTGTATCTTGCTCGTTGTCATTTTCCGTCTCATAGTTGAAATCGGGATTGGTGGAATACACCGTTCCTAATCTCTTTTTCCAGTCGTTGGTACTCATGTTATTAGTTTATGTCAAAATCTTGCGGCACAATGTAACGCAAGGCTTGTTTTTTAAGTGTTACTTCTATACTGTCTGTTCTGCCGTGAAAGTCGCCATCCATTTGCAAACTTTCTACTTTATTTAAAGATAGTTTAAGTTTTTTATGTACTTGAAAAGTTTCCATAAAATCAGCACTCGCCACATCTCCAAAAAACGACTCCCGTATTATCTCTGGTATGCGCACCTTATTAAATTCATTAATGACCGTAATTTCAAAAATGCCGTCATTGGGTTTGCTGATATGATTGAATTTAATGCCAAAACCAACAGCTCCCATACTGGTAATCAGTACAGTAAATGCTTTTCTCGAAAAAGGCGCTTGATCGTCAATTTGTATGGTAAAATCGGGCAACTCATAGGTGAGTGCAGTACTTAAAATACTAGCCATATAAGAGGCTACACCTCTTAACGGCAGCTTCTGGAAACGGTCAATTACCAAACCATCATATCCAATACCGCTGGCCATAAAAGAAGCTTGTCCGTTGATCATGAGTGCGTCAATAGGAAAAGGTTTGCCTGTATTTATCAGCTGGATGGCATCCGGTATATGCAGAGGTATGCCTAGCGTCCGGGCATTGGCATTGCCTGAACCGGTAGGGATATTCGCCATCAACACATTTTTATCCATGATGACTTGTCCTACTTCATTTTGCGTACCATCTCCGCCTACCACGGCAATAATGTCCACTTTATCTATCAGCGATTGCTGGGCTAATTTGATGGCATGACCTGCATAACGGGTATAATACATATCATACGAAAAGCGGTTGAGGTCCAGATTTCTTTTGACCATGCGTTCGGTAAATCTCGAACCGAATGTACCTCCCGATTTCGGGTTAACAATAAAACGAACTTTTTGCTTCTTCAAACAAATATATTTTTGCAAATGTAAGAAGAATGCTGTATTTTTTGGATATAAATAATTCCTAGCCGGTAAGCTGCCTATTAAGGCTTAATTGTAAAAAACTATTCTCAAATATTTTCTTGCATTTCAAACATAAATCTATGTGGTTTCCAAATCATATTGAATGTTGAAGTTCTGCAAAAATTCGGGATTTCGTAATACGAAGTAATTGCATAATATAGAATCCGTTATGCAGTTTAAACCACATAGAAACATAGCATCTTTAATCATAAATAGTTGTTTGGTACAAATTTGTATAGACTGTCAAGCAAAAACATAGTATCGCCTTTGGCTATTCATATATTTTTCTACTCTTACTTCAATTCTTGTATTATTTAGAATTGTTAATCCTAAAAAAATTATGCCTCAATGTGGTAAGAATTATTAATCAAACCTTACCAGTAGATATAAAATCTAATTTTTAAAGTAAAAGTTGAGAAATAAGAATTCTAAATGTATTCCTACTTCACCTTAGTTTTCTTCTCAGGAATACGCTCTTCTTCTTTCCTGCCTTCAAAACTGCTCATCGAATTATAAACGCCTAACCATCCTGCAACGGTATCGAAGATGCGTGTAGGAAATACGCCTTTTAAGAAGGGCACTAAATTCACGTTCTCCGGCATCATCAAAACGGGCTTATTCGTTTTTATTGCTTTTATAATATTGGTCGTTACTTCTTCGGGTTGCAATAATGGGAATAACATAGGTGCTTTCACGCCTTTAAACATGCCTGTGTCGATATAACTCGGGCAAATCGTAGATACGTGCAAATTTTGCCCTTCGGCTTCCAACTCTAATCTCAGGCTTTCGCTCCAGCCCATTACTGCCCATTTGCTCGATGCATAAACAGAGCCTTTCGGCAATGGTATTAATGAGGATGCTGATGCAATATTGATGACATGTCCTCTTCCTTGTTTTATCATTTCCGGAATAAATACACGAGCCACATGCATCACTCCATTCACATTAATGCTCAGTGTTTTCTCGATATCGCGAACTGAATATTCCCAGAATTTTTGTTTTCCGGCTACAATGCCCGCATTGTTGATCAAAATATCTACATTACCCACTTCGAGCAGAACTTCCGTAGCCGCTTTTTCAATATCTTTTACCTGCGATACATCAACAACATAAGTGTGTACATTGTTATATCCTTTTTTACCGAATTCTTTTTTAGTATTTTCGAGATTCTCCTCGTTAATATCCCATAAAATAAGATTACCCGCACCTTCCTGCAGACATTTTAAGCTCATTAATTTACCGATTCCGTTAGCTCCACCGGTTACTAATACGTTGGCTTCTTTTATAGTTGACATACTGATTTATTTTTAATTATAAAAGTAATGAAATTTAGTACAGCTTGGTTTAACTTAAGTTAAGATGCCAAAATTTGTTCAAGATGGTATTCCAAGTGGCGTATATAATCCGAAATTAAAAATGAAAGCTGAACCGATTCTCCATGGCGAAGAATGCAAACAGCATGCATTTTTTCTTCCGGAATTTTCGCAATCAAACGGGCTAAAAAAGTATTATAATGCTTCCATAAAGCAATAAGCTCTGCGGGTACTTGTTGGACATAATAATTATACTTCACCCATTCATTTTGCTCATAATAAATGACAGGTTCCTGTTCAAATTGCAATCGGACAAAACGCTGGTGATTATTTGCTGCACTGTCTATCAAATGACCAAGTATTTCTATTTTACTCCATTTGTCAGGATTGGGTTTATGAGTAAATTCAGTTAAAGGAATACTGCTTAATTTATCCAGAATTGTTGTACATAAATATTGTAATCTTTCTGCAGCTTCTGTATTGGAATTCATACCGTTGTTTTTAGTTTTAGTGTTTCTTGTTTATTTTTCTCCAGCTCAAAAACACAATCATAAACAGCCGTGCGCAACGCTAATTCTCTCGGGTCGTTAGCAATATGCGTGCCCATTTTATTCATCACATACGAAAAGGCAATTTCTTTTTCCGGGTCGGCAAAACCACCCGAGCCACCTGCGCCAAAAGTGCCGTAAGCACGATAATTAACTCCAAAGTTCTGGAAGAATGATGGCTTGGCAAATCCTAATGAAAAAGGAATATCCGCATGCAATACTAAATCGTATTTATTGCTTTTGCAAGGAATTGGCGAGGCCTCTAACTGTGCCAGCGTATCTTTATTGATGCCTAATTTTTTACCTCCTGTAGCAAACTCATTATAGATTGCAGCGATACTGCGGGCATTGCCAATGCCGTGTGCCGAACCCAAGGGCAGCGCCAAGTATTTTCTTTTATTAAAATTATTGAGATTAAGTGCGTGCGGTGGATTTAAAAGTGATTTATAAAAAAAGGAAAAGGGATTAAGTATGCCTTTTAAAATTTCACGGATGTCGGTATGTCCCTTCTCTTTTAATGCTTCGTGCGGGTAAAATGGAATGATATGTGCATATCTGCTAAAATCAAAATCGGGTTTCATGCCTATGCTGAAATCTGCTTCAAGCGGAACAAATAATTCCTCCGCAGCAAATTGATTAAGCGTCCTGTTTTGCGGATCAACACGCTTGCAAATTTCATTTTGGTACATGGCAATCGTCCAGGCATGATAGCCACGATACAAACCGGGTTTCCAATACGTTTTTTGTTTTGCCAATGCATTAGATAAAATGTCGGGATTCGTCAGTACCTCGTAGGTCAATGATTTATCATTGCTGAATAGTCCGGCTTGATGAGCAAGCAACTGACGAATAGTGATCTCTTCTTTTCCGTTATAAGCAAACTCTTTCCAGTAAGTGCTGACCTTTTCATCATAATCTAAATATCCTTTGGAATGTAATAACGCAAAAGCCAAAGAAGAAATCCCCTTGCTGGTAGAAAACACGATGCTTACATCATTTTCGTTCCAATGCTCTCCATTGTGTTTTTTACCACCCCATAAGTCGACTACTTTTTCACCTTTAAAATAAATACAACAAGTAGCTCCGATATCATTTCGTTTATGAAAATTATCTTCAAAAGCTTGTTTCACTTTTTCAAATGCAGGATGAGCATAACCGTTAATACTTACATGCGCCATAATAGAATGAAAGTATAAAATACTTAGCACAAAATGAAATTACCTGTCATTAATTCAAAAACTACGATAGCTTTAGGATTGCTTATAATATATGTGTATAAGGTATTAGATTATAAACATGCCAAATTTTACATCTGTTTTTTACTCTTGTAAAAATTCGTATTTTTGCAAAGAATGTTCTTATACTTATTGCCCAAGTGGAGAAATTGGTAGACTTACCAGATTCAGGTTCTGGCGCCGTAAAAAGCATGCAGGTTCGAGTCCTGTCTTGGGCACAATTTTATTTTTTATCACTTTAAATCCATAGCACATATCAATAACATTCATTTACACGTATGAGGATATTTACTTTTAATGAAATGGAAAAAGTTTACAAGACTCATTCATTAGGATTAGATGATGATAATTTAGAAAGCAGATTAGAACTAATTAAAAAATTCCCTTTTTCTGTAGTTATAGAATGAGATTTCATAGAGTTTGACAATTTGGACAAATGGGTTAAAATGCACTTTTATTCAAATATGTTCACTTCTATTTATTATGGTAAAACTGATTACAATTTTGGGTATGCTGAATATTTTTTCAAAAAAAATGAGGCAGTCGAAAAAGTAAAGAATGCAATTCCAAACTTTTATTCTACTTATTTTCATGCTTATCCTTCAGCTAAAATCTGTAAGTCAAACGGATATTATGAAAGTATTGATTATGACCCAAAAAATTGCATTTAACACTTGAACTTAGGCAGCCTCTTTGTCCGCAAATATTCTTAATTTCCTTAATGCCTTAATGGTAAATAATTTATTAAGAAACAAACCACGTATAGGCGACACCTTCATTGGTGGATTAGTTAATGAGTTTAATAGTTTAGTAGTGGTACAAATTTTATTCTTATCAGAAAGCCACGTAGTGGCGACACCTTTGAGTGTCAGAGGAATTATTTCAGAAACAATTTTTCGGATTTTTCGGATCCGCTTATTTTTCCTATTTGTTTGAACTTTGATTGTAAGATAACTGCCGACTGTGTGGCATCTTCATCTACAACACATTTTTCGCCGTAATATTTTGCCTGAATAAATCGTAAAGCATCTCCATCATAATAAATAAATCCGGTGTGAAAATCCAGTCCGATAATGTAAAGAGCTTTTCCTTGTTTGCGTATAAAATCAAAGAAGGAATCATTATTGGTTTGTGTGAGAGAAAAGGAATGAATATCCTGTTTATCACATACGGCAGCAATAATCTGCGAAGAGGCTTGCTGTGCAAGTTTTACTCTGGGAATCTTCAAACCGGCATCTCGAAGCAGTGTTGTAACGAAATAGCCACAGGCTATAGTTCCTTGTTTTGGCGTTTCAGTAGTGCCGTAAAAATTCCATTCCGTTCCCATCCAATAGGGAAATAGCTGTAGCAGATTCGGCACTATGTATTTGTCTGCAATTTTAGAGCTTGTGGGTTTTGACTTTTTTATCATTTCTTTTTCTAGCTGTATTTTTTCTTTCAGCGATGTATAGCTTATTTTTTCACTTGTATTATTTGTTGGTTGTTCAGATTGATGGGAAGGCTTTGTGTTGGAGTGACATCCCGAGAAGGAGCAAAGTGCCATAATCAGCAATATTTTATGCATACGGATAGTTTAATGTGTATAGTAAACTGCGGGATTTCATTTTTATTGTGTATATTGTTTTCATATTTATGACAAATCACTTAGACAAACTTTCTGATGCCGAATTATTGCGCCGTTATAAAGTGGATGCAGATATGGATGCCATGGGCTTGCTTTACAAGCGTTATTCTGTGCTGGTTTATGGTCTTTCGTACAAGTACTTGCGACACGAAGAAAGTGCGAAGGATGCGGTGAACGAAATCTTTCTGCTGATTTTGGAGAAATCGGTCAACTATGATGTTACTTTTTTTAAGACCTGGCTTTACACCTTATCAAAAAACTACCTGATGAGGGTCGTCCAAAAGGATAAATCGGCAGTTTTTACTGATTTTGAAAATAATTTGGAAAAATTTATGGAAAATGAAGAAGATGAGACTCTATATATACAGGATGTGAAAGAAGCGTCACTCCGAGAGGCTATCAGCAATTTAAATGACGAACAACGTATTTGTATTGAACAATTTTATCTGAATAAGAAATCCTATAGCGAAGTTGCTGAAATTACAGGCTTAGATTTGAATAAAGTAAAGAGCAGTATCCAAAACGGAAAACGCAATCTGAAACTTTATTTGGATAAAACAAAGCGCTGATTCTTTAATTGAAAATACAAATACAAGCAAACATGAGCTACTTCGATAAAATAAAACAATATCTTTCCGGTGAACTTTCTGCAGAGGACAAATATACATTTGAACTGGAAATGGAGAACGACCCTTTCTTAAAAGAAGCTGTTGATGGATTTGAGTTGCTTCATGATGATAATCATAGTTTTCCTCTATCGGAAGCTTCAATAACTGATGGTGTTATAATCAACAAAGCTGTTGGAAAATCTGTTCCTCTACAAACCAATGATACAATAGCCCGAAAATCATCATCTCGCTTGTTAGCGATGGCTGCAATTGTTGTGGGAATTGCGCTGGTACTCTGGTTTTTAACCCAAAGCAATAAACAACAAACACTAAATACTGATGCCATTTATGCCGGCTACTACAAACCGCTTACCCATCCGGATGCATTGGTGCGTGGCGAAAATAATAACGCCTCTCCTGCAGTAGAAGCGTATGAAAAAGAAGATTATTTTGAAGCTGTCAATATCTACCGCAAGCTGGTGGAGGCGGATTCTAATAATGTAAAAAATAAATTATTTCTGGGTATTTCATATATGAGTACAAATCAGCCACAAAAAGCTATAGCCACGCTGAGTACTTTATTAGAATCGCAGGAATATTATCACGATATCCGCTGGTATTTGGCTTTAGCGTATTTAAAAACTAAACAAATTGACCATGCGGAAAAGTTATTCAGTCAATTGGCTAAAGAAGATAATTTTTATCAGGAAAATGCCAAAGAAATTTCAGATAAGTTAGGCAGTTCGCTGGCACAGAATTAGTTTATTCATTTTGTTTCGACATTTGTAGTTGTTTACAAAATCAGTGTCCAAATACTTAAAGTGATTATAGAAATCAAAATGCCCATAGTCGGAAACACAGCAGCAAGTTCTTCATCTAATCCAAAATTGCCTGCCAGTATCGAAGAAGTAATCATGGGAGGCATTGCGCATTCCAGGACACTCACTTCAGCCATCATGCCTTGTTTTTTCAATACAAAAAAAATTAGGATGTAAATAAGCAAAGGACCTAAAATCAGTTTATAAATAATGCCTGTAAAAAATGGTTTAATAGGAATATGACTGATTTTAAACTGAAATTGCATACCCAGGGATAAGAGTGCCAAAGGCACCATCCATCCCCCAATAAAATTGAGCACTTGCAAAATAGGAGCTTGCAGGAGTTTTGCGGGAACAAACAAGCTGAAAATAAAGACTAAAAACGGCGGAAAGGTGAGTAATAGCTTACTGATTTTTGTCCAGTTCAATTTTCCGCTGTTGAAGTATGTTGCCATAAAAATACCAAGCGTTGACATTATCAGAAAACTGCCGGGTTGGTCAACAAAAATGGCATATTGCAGGCTCTCAGCGCCATACAGATAAGTTAAAACGGGATAGCCAACAAAGGAGGTGTTGCCCAAGCCACAGCACAATACAATACATGCAAAAGTTTTGTTGCTATAACCCAAGAATCGTTTCATGAGGTAGGCAAAAATAATGCAACCTAGAAACAATAGCCAGGCAGCACCGACAGGGATAAGCACCGTTTTGTTTAATGCAATAAATGGGATTTTACTAAGCACAATTGCCGGAAGAGAGATGTATAAGATAAAACGATTAATCTTTTTATAAATAAAACGATTATCCGGGAATGCAAATTGCCAACTTATGCCCAGCAAAAAAAACAGTAAAAGACTGACCGGTTTATGCAGGATGTCCATCGCTTAGTCCAAGTTTAATTTCTAAAATATTTTCGTCGGGCGAGAAAGGTTTTACGCTATTTAATCCCAATTCATTTATCACTTCCGAAACCGACATGTTAGGATAATAAAGAGCCTGCAAAGGAATTAATCCAATAAGTTCACTGCCGTTTACGCTCACCCCGTCATCTTCTGCCAATTTTTGAACAGCCCTGAAAACATCCAAAATCTTGCTTTCATAAATCTGTGTGATATTCATAGAAACCTGTGCACACAGAAACGCCTCTTGATACCAGCCTATGGCTTTTACAAACTGAAACGGAAATGGTAGGTCAGTATTACGAATGCTTCTGATTTTTGCAGCTATTGTTTTTGCTATATGTTCCTCTTGAGTATTCAGGTTGATATTATATGCAATTAAAAAATCGCGTGCACCCAATGCCATCATGCCGAATTTTTCATTGAAAATCGGTTTGCCAAAGTCGGGTTTCCATTCGGGTAAATAGATTTTTCCGGCGATGCTTTCATATTCACCTTTGCGCAAATCGGCCAAATTTTTCCGTGATGCTATGCTCGCCGATTGCTCATAGAGATAAACAGGGATATCTAACTTATCACCGATTTTTTTGCCTAATGTTTGACTGAGTAAAACAGCATCCTGTATCGTGCAGTTTTGCAGCGGGATAATAGGAAAAACATCACAAGCCCCCATGCGCGGATGGCTGCCATTTTGCACACGCATATCAATTA
>DAOQII010000077.1:0-9559 GCA_035339455.1 Chitinophagales bacterium | reverse complement strand
CTAGAGCCTGGGTGGAATGTGATATCAAAGATTTGGGAAATGTTGGTGGTTTAGAGCCGGAAGTATTTGCAGAAAAATTCAGAACGGCAGTAAGAATTGCAGAAGTAGATCCTCATAGGGCTACTACACACAATAAAGGAATTTACAATGGCGTGGATGCCATGATAATTGCAACGGGCAACGATTTTCGTGCGGTAGAAGCATGCGGACATACCTATGCCGCACGCAATGGAAGCTATTCGAGCTTGACACACTGTTCACTCGAAAATGGAAAATTTAAATTCTGGATAGATTTGCCTTTGGCTGTTGGTACCGTTGGCGGACTTACACAATTACATCCGCTAGTGAAAATCAGTATGCATGTACTAGGCAATCCCAACGCTACAGAACTGATGCAATTTTGCGCAGTAGCAGGGTTGGCACAAAATTTTGCAGCATTGCGTGCGCTAACTACTGTGGGAATCCAGCAAGGACACATGAAAATGCATTTGCTAAACATTCTCAATTATTATAAAGCAACAGAAGAAGAAAAGAAATATGCACTGGAATATTTTAAAGACAAAATTGTTTCATTTACTACTACCCGTGTTTTACTGGAACAAATCAGAGGTGTAAAAATTGATATGGATGAATAAAATTCTTGCGGTATTATTCTAACCATAGGTTGATTAAGCTACCTGTTTTTTCAACTTGGTCTTTTGCTTCTATTAAAGAGTCTTGCTTAAGCAGGAGGGTATTGCCATCGCTACCCAAATTCCAGAAATCACCGCGCAGAAATACGTTTAGTGCATATGGAATCCCGGCAGGTTTTGCCCTCGCCACTACAGCATACTTTTTCCAAGCTTCAACTTCAGTAAGATTATTTTTGTCTGCCTGTGTTACATCCGGTGGTGTGCCGTAATCATAGCCTTTCCATTTGGCATTCCAGACATCTGTAGTGTTTACATAAGCCGGGGAAACAACTGCTTTTATATCTTTATGATTTAATGATGTATAAGATTGAGGAAACCACGAATCAGCACAAATCAAAACTGCAATTTTGCCCAAAGGTGTTATAAATACTGGCGTTTCGGGATTGTTCGCTTTACTGGTAAAACCCAATTCGCTATTGATGGGAAATACTTTCTTTATGAAGGGAGAACGCGCTTTTCCCGACATATCATAAACAACACTTACGTTGTAAATTTTACCATTGGGATGTATTTTCAAAATGCCATTTTCAATTTCAGGCTCAGGCAATACGATAGAACCAGCAACAATGGTGAGCTTGTATTCTTTAGATAATTTGGATAATGTCTGTTGATAAACATATGCCATTTTTTGTGCTTTCATCCTGAAAATAGCTTCTTTTTCCCTGTCTTTCCCTGTAGATACGAGATATGCTTTTGCAAAAGAAAATAAATTGGAATACACGATTGTTTGCATGGCATCTGTAATGGAAGTATCTGAATAAACAGAAGCTTTTTCATTGAGTGCTACCAGCCATGTACCAAAATATTCAGGCAAAACTACCACGGTAGAATCGCTGAGTAGTTTCTTTTGTCGCGCGAAGTTGAGATAATATCGAAGCATGTTTTCAAAAGCCTTCGCAGATGAGAAATCATACGTATGCAGGTAGGGCGAAAGTGCAATAATATTTCCTTTGCCCTTGTTTGTTCCAATGTTTTCGACATCGCCAATAACATACCTTGGATAGATTTGATCTATTGATTTTATTCTGCCTGCGTTTGAAAAATAAAAATAAGCTACCGGGATAACAATAAAGCATAGAATCAAGGCAACTGTTTTTTTCATAGAATCTTTAGCTGAAGAAAATAACAAATACAGATGAAATTAGAAGAAAAATATTGACTATAACCATGTAGGTAAATGAAATTAAGAAGGTTTTTAACAGCGTTTTTCCGACAGACTGATTAAATATATTTTTTAATGAGAAAAATAAATACAATACTACAGCTAGCAGCCCCCATCCATAAGCGGAATAATCTGTATAATAATGAATGATGGTAATTAACAGGAGTACAAGTAGTATTATCGTGTGAAAATGAAACCCGAATATCAAATATTCTGAATAGTACATGTTGTTTTTAAGATAATACAACTTCATTACCAGAGCAAAGAAGGGAAACAATATAAAAATCCAGTAGTGCATTTTATGATAAAATTTCTCGTTAAATTCTTCTTTGAATTCATCACTAGTCTTGTGTTTGTTTTCAAGTATAAATAACTTCAATTTACGAGAGAAATATCCATCTTTCTTTTCTTCCGGCAGGCTGTCCTGTTTTCTTAGATAAGCTTCCGCATCGCTGCCAATATCTTCAAATTCTTGCTTTGCACCTGTAAGCGTATCTTTCTTGTTTAGTTTAATATTTATGAGCCCTGTTCTCAGTATGTCTGTGTCCTCATCCTGCTTGTCCGTATTGTTATGCACCGTTTGCATGCCTTCTTTGAAACCGTTAAGAAAATCATCTTGTTCGGAAGAGTCTAGCAGAACTGAGTCTTGAACTTGTTCAATATAATGCTCAAGCGTTTTTTGTTTCTTATGCCCATCCGGTTTATGTTTGAGAATTCCGATAAAAACAAAAAAAACAAAAGAGGTAAAGATAAATAATCGAACAGGCGGAACATATTTAACTCGCTTGCCATGTAAGTATTCTAAAGTTAGTTGCCCGGGTTTTAGAAATAACGTTTTTACCGTATTCAGGAACTTAGAATCAAAATGCGTGATGTCTTCAAAAACGTGTTTTACTAAATGCAAGAACGACTCTTTCGTTTCTACATTTTCCTGACCGCAATGCGAACAAAATCTGTCGGGTACAAAATGTCCGCAGTTCAGGCAGTTCTTTTCATGACGCAATTCTTTTGACATGGAGAAATGCAAATGTACGCAATCATATGCGTGAACACAAAGAAATGTCTATTTCAAATGTTCTTGCATCTTCAATCCACATTGCAAGAATGAAATATAATTTTGCGGTTTGATGGCAAAATTAAAAGCTACCGGCTGGTTGAGCATTTGCTCTTTGTTATTTAATAAAATATAATACGGCTGGGAATTCGTGCCAAAATGCTTCGCTTGAAAATCACTCCATTTCTGTCCTACTTCTTTTACTTGTCTTTCTTTTCCGGTAGCTGATGAAGTGTACCATTCACTTTCTGGTAATGCCGTTTTATCGTCAACATAAAGTGAAATTACCACGTATCTTTTCATCACGTCAATCACATATTTATCCGTCCAAACTGCATCTTCCACCTTGCGGCAGTTTACACAACCAAAGCCCGTAAAATCTAATAAAACAGGCATATCGTGCGCTTTGGCATACGCCAAACCTTGCTCATAGTCTTTGAAATGAACGAAGTTTTCTTTGTTTGTATTTTTGAAATTATAAGACGTTGGCGGAATAATACCACTCAGCAATGGAATAGCTTTGTAGTTGATTAATGCATACGAAAAATAGAGCGTTATTGCTAAAGATACTATTCCTAAGAGAGTTACGCCTGTCGACCTTTTTTCTTTGTTTTCTTTTTTCTTGAAAATGCCGAATGCATAAAGTGTCATGGCAGCAAAAATCAAAATCCATATAATCATGAACGGTTCAAAACGCAGAACACCCCAGTTCATAGTCATATCTACCGTTGATAAAAATTTGAATGCCAGTGCCAACTCCAGAAAGCCTAATACCACTTTCATCGTACCCATCCAGCCTCCGGATTTGGGCAATGATTGCAGCCATTGCGGAAACAAAGCAAACAGCGTAAAGGGTAAGGCTAAAGCAAATGAAAATCCAAACATGCCAATTAGTGGCTTTAATGGAATTCTGCCTAAAATCGTAGGACCACCGCCCGTGGCTGCTTCTACTAATAAAGTACCGATAATAGGACCCGTGCAGGAAAAGGAAACTAAAGCCAGTGTAAATGCCATAAAGAAAATGCCCAGATTTCCTCCTTTTGACGAAAGGGCATCTGTTTTGTTTGCCCAAGATGAGGGAAGTGTAATTTCAAATGCCCCGAAAAATGAAATGGCGAAGACCACGAACACTACAAAAAACAGGAGATTGAACCATATATTCGTGGACATGGCATTGAGGGCATCAGAGCCAAAAACAGTAGTTATAATCAAACCCAATAAAACATAAATGACAATAATGGAAATACCGTAAATGATGGCCTTTTTTAAGCCTTCTTTTTGGTCTTTACCGCGCTTGGTAAAAAAACTTACCGTGAGTGGTACCATAGGGAAAACACAAGGTGTAAGCAGGGCTAATAACCCGCCGATGAAGCCGGCAAGAAAAATCCACCAGTAGGATTTGTCTTTGGCTTCTGCACGTACACTGCATGAGTTGTTGGCATACGTGGTATCGAATTTCCCGGATAGCTGGACTGCTTTTTTTATGGTAGTATTGATTTCAGGGTTGGGTATTGCTGATGAGCTACCATTAGCGGAATCAATCGATTTTGAAATGGACGGCAAACTAACTTTCTGATTATTGTCGAATTTGATTTCAAAGTTCTCCGGGCCAAATAAGATACAGGCTTCCTGGCAAACTTGTCCGTCAAAAGAGCCCTTTAAAACGGCATTTGGCGATTTCACTTTTACGTGTTGTATAAAAGTTACTTTATTGGCAAAAGAAGACACATTCACACCAAACAAATCGTCGAATTTTTTTTCTAATTTCCCGACTTCTTTAACCTTGCCAATTAATTCAATATCCTTATTTTTTTCAAAGGTAAATTTCGTGGGCAAGGGTCCGCCTTCTTCGGTAAACTGAGAGTAAACATGCCAGCCTTCATCAAGTGTGCAATTTATCTTTACGTCAAATTCGTTTTCAGCAGTCTTCACCACCTCACTCTTCCAAAATAAATGTTGTTCTATTTGGGCTTGAGCAATCTTAGGAGCACTAGTTGTGCAACCAATTAGAAATAATGATATAAAATAGTAAAGTCTATTCATGAGTAATAAAATGAAACTATAAAAATAAACAAGTAAAATCGCAAAGAAAACCGGATAAATCAGGCTTTAACCAAATTTAACAGCGATTCAAAAAGGACTTTTCCATCCGAATTTCCCAAAACATCTTCAGCCGCTCTTTCCGGATGGGGCATCATACCAAATACATTTCTTTGGGCATTACAAATACCTGCTATGTTATCTAAACTTCCATTCGGGTTGCCGGCTTCATTGATATTGCCTTTTTCATCACAATAGCGGAACAAAATCTGGTCGTTTTCTTTCAATTGCTGCATCATTTCCGCATTGGCATAATAACGACCTTCACCGTGTGCTATCGGTATATTCAAAGGCTCGCTTAAATCGGCATAGCGAGTAATGACACTATTTTGAGTTTGTGGTAATAAGTATTGATTTTGGCAAATAAAACGCTGGTGATTATTTGCCAACAATGCCCCAGGCAATAAATGCGATTCGCACAAAATCTGGAAACCATTGCAAATACCCCATACATAACCTCCATTATTTGCGTGCTCTATGATTTTTTCCATGATGGGTGAAAAACGGGCAATAGCACCACAACGCAAATAATCGCCATAAGAAAATCCTCCCGGCAGCATGATGCAATCATCTGTAGTTAAATCCTGAAGGCTGGTATCTTTATGCCAAAGGATGCGTGTTTCGCACTGCATCACTTCGCTGCATACATGGATGACATCTTTATCACAATTAGAACCGGGAAATACAACTACTCCAAATTTCATTTTAGACTACTGTTTAAGAATAAAAAATACGCAACAAATTTACGGCTAAAATCAGCGCGATATATACTGCATTAAAAATTTCGCCCAATTTCTTTTTGCGGATGCGCAACATCAGCAACGATAATAATACTGAAGCCGGAATAAATACAATTTGTAGCATATCCGGTGCATGCCGACCACTGAATAATAAAATTATGGTCGTGGCAATGATGAGTACGATAAGCATACTCACGTTTTTTTTGCGTTTAAATCCGGTGGAATACATAATGCCGCGAAGGCTGATAAAGGAAAACAGAATTAATAATGCGGTGGCAATAAGATTAATACTGCCAAATACATCCCGGTCAAAACGAAAAAATGAAAAATGCTTGAGCGAATATGCACTCAGATTGATATGCACATCAAATAAATAAGCGATGGCAAGATAGAAATAAACCGGCATCATCCACCCGAATAAAAGCAACATAAACTCTTTAAACCGGAATGGCTTTAATACATAGAGCATTAAAAATAAAAAAGGCAGAAAAAACAGAAAATGAACATCTAGTAAGACTAAAATGCCACCCAGCAGACCCATATTAAAGGCTTCCATTTTTGCACTCTTACGCAAATTGATAATAAGTGCATTGTGTAATAAGGCTAGAAATATAAACGCAACAAGTGTGTAAATACTAAAGAGATTAAATACCGGCAACAGCGATGTAACCAATATATAATATAAGGCCGGAACAAACGAAAATCGTTCGTAGTAGTCGGCTTCGGTAAAAAGGTAATTAAACCAAAATGCCTGCAATAAGATGCATATTTGTGCAATCAGCCATGAAAGGAGAGGGGTGTTGCTGAAGAATGCACCACTTAATCCCCATAAAGTACTCAGCGACTGAATATCAGGAAAGGAATATAATGCAAATGGAATTTTAAGTACAGCAAACAGCAACAGCAAAAATGCAATAGTGGAAATCTGTTTGGAATGTAAAAAATTCAGCATGCAGCAAAAATACACTTTTTATGCCTTGGCGAACAAATTCACTTGTGTTTTGTACGTTAAGACTATCAGTTGTGCCACGATAATCGTGGCACAACTGTTCTGCTATTTTTTTACTATTGTAACTCTTTCTCCTTTGGAATGTGAAGTAAATTCGGGTGCATACATACACTCTATCGAGGTGATGCCGTTGCTGAAGTTACCAGCCAGCGTAGCTCGCACGTCATATTCAAATACATAAATTCCCTTATTCATCCAATCCATGAAGAAATGCGTAGCCACATCTTTCGTGCTTTCGTAATAGCCCAAGCCGTCTTGCCATTTGTATTGCGACAATACATTAACAGGCTCAAATCCGGCGGCACGCATGTCTTTCAAATGTACATATTCCATGTTGCGGTCGGTGCGCAATTCGATGCGTACAGTAACCAAATCGCCCGGATTCAAAGGTGTTTGTGGCGTAATCTCCTGCAATTGCACACCTGAAGCTGTCTGTACTTTTTTGAACAGTTTTTTATTCAGTTTCAAGTTGGTCTCGGCTGAAGTGATTTTATCCAAATCTTCGAAATACTGCCAATACATAGCGCCCCATGCCGGACCTTTATCCGTCTTCTTGATTTCTATTTTTCCCATTTCCGGTTTAATAGCATCGCCGCTCCATTTTACTTTATAATAGCCTGTGCCCGGCTCTATGGTAGCATCCATTTTTTGCGGTTCTACTTTTATTTTGTTTAAACTTACCTCCACCAGATTATCCGACTTCGCCCAGTTCGTTCCTTGTAACAATATAGCATAACAAGCTTCAGCCGTAGCTTTGGTGGATTTCCATGCCGTTGTTTGTTTTTGTTTTAATAACCACACTTTCATTTCGTCCACACTTTTCTCGTCTCTTGCCACTTCGTGGAAGGCTTCTATCAACAAAGCTTGTGTTTCTACCGGTGCCTGATACCAATGCCAGCCGCCGCTTTCATTCGCTTTCCAGTACATGCCCAACTCTTCATTTTCTATGGAGTTTTGTTTTAATGCGGTAATAATTTTATCAGCAGTCGCTTTTTCACTATTGCGTTGCAAAACCAAAGCCAGCATTGCTTTGGAATACAAATCGCGGTCGAGCCAGTATTTTTTACCTTGTTCAATAAAATAAGTATAAGCTTCAGATTTTTCAGGAGAGAAGAAAGAAAGTGCGTACAACGTATGCAAAATGGAATAGTCGAGATGATTGTTTTTCAAATAATCTTTATCCCATTTTTTAATATTTTCCAATTCTTCTTTCAGTCGGGCATTGAGATATGTAACTGCTTTATCGGTCATGTCGTTTACATCCTTGCTTTCTTTTCGGTTGAGTACGCCTAATTTTTCCAGATGCCCAATTCCGGCTACGATGTGCTGTGTGATAAAGCGATTGTCGGGCATGCCCGGAAACCAAGTAAAGCCACCGTTAGATGTCTGCATATCACGCAGTTTTTTTAGGGCGGCTTGTTGCTCCGTAGCCATTTTATTTAAGTCGAATAATAAGGCGATGCGTTTTTTCTGTTCTGTTTCATTTTGCGCGTCGCGAACCCAAGGTGTTTCTTCGAGTAAGACAGTTTTTAATTCCTGATTTTTTTCGAGGTTAGACAACAGCGCATCCGAATTTGTGCTACTCCATTTCGCATAAATCTTTTTGAAATCCGGGTTGGCATTTGCGATGTGCGATGCTAAGGTGTTGGCATAATAACGAGAGAATAACTGCTCGGCACATTCGTAAGGATATTCTATCATATACGGCAATGCCTGTACGGCGTACCACACCGGTTGAGAAGTCATCTCTAAGGTAAGGCTGTAATTTTTTAATGTCGCAGACTTATTGTTGAGTAATTTATCAAACTTGTAGGATTTCTTGGATTTGCCGCTCACCCACAAAGGCAAAGTTTCTGTTACCATCATGCGGTTGGGCAATACTATCAGCGGTGCACCTTCGCCATCGCTGAAATTGCCGGCTTGTGCTACCACCTCGTAGGTGATGGCACTCACGCATTGTGGCACTTCGATATCCCATGAAACTGGAGTATTCGCTCCGGCAGCAACAGCAAACATTTTTGTTGCATTCAGATTTTTAAATGCGGTATTGATTTCTTTCCCGGTTAATGCATCTTTGATGGTTAATGCCACCATGCCGCTTAAAGCAGATGCAGAAAGATTGGTGATCTTAGCTGAAAAAGAAAACTTATCGCCTTCGCGTAAGAAACGCGGCGCATTGGGCACGACCATCAGTTCTTTTTGGGTAACTACTTCTTTTTCAAAAACGGTGCTGTTTAAATCTTTGGTATGTGCCAGACCCATAAATTTCCATCTTGTCAGTGCTTCCGGCATTTCAAAATTGATGATGACATTGCCCTCGCTGTCTGTTTGTAATTGCGGGAAGAAGAAAGCAGTTTCTTTCAGATTGGTGCGCGGTGTAACTTGAGGTTTGGGTTTATCAGGTGCAATAAGAGTTGAATCAGTTGCAGCTGTTGTTGTATAATTATAAGTGCCAACTGTTTCTTCATCTTTCTTTTCAAATACATCACCTCCATTGTGTGCAGGAGCAGCATCCACAGCAAAGTTAGCAGATTCCAGCATCATTGGTGCTGATGCTTTAGACATATACATTTTTCCACCACCTCTTCCATAGTAGCCGTAATAATTGCCTAAGTGCAATCCAAATAAATTCAATCCATCGTAATTGTGGAATGCCCATGGAGAGGAAGGATTCCATTTTTTGGAAGTATATAAATTGCTGCTTTTGGCAGAAAAACAATCGGATGTAAATCCATTTAAGGAGTTGGTATAATACGATTGCGATAAACTAAAATTCCAGTAATGGGGTAAAAAGGCATCTAA
>DAOQII010000076.1:0-9639 GCA_035339455.1 Chitinophagales bacterium | reverse complement strand
GGCGCTCTTCTATCGGAATACTTGCATGGGTCATCGTGGCAGGATGCCCTATTAAACTCTCTACTCCGCCTAATGATTCAGCCAATGAAAATAATTTCGTGTTGGAAAGTACTTTATCCGCAGCTTCAAAACTGTCGTCTTTCAAAGAAAAGGAAACCATAGCGCCAAATAATTTCATTTGTTTTTTTGCTATCGCATACCCTTTATGGTCTTCAAATCCCGGATAATTAACGTTGCCCACCTTAGGATGATTGCGCAAGAAATTTGCAATCTTGTCAGCATTTTCACAAGCCCGATCCATACGCAAATGCAAAGTTTTTATGCCACGCAATACCAAAAAACAATCTTGCGGTCCCGGTACGGCACCACTTGCGTTTTGTAAAAAATACAAGCCATCCGCCAGTGTTTTATCTTTTACTACGATAGCCCCATGTATCACATCACTGTGTCCGCCTAAATATTTAGTTGCAGAATGCAGTACGAAATCAGCACCCAAATCTAACGGTGTTTGTAGATATGGTGACGCAAAGGTATTATCTACACAAACTAAGATTTGGTGTTTTTTGGCTAAGGCACACACGACCTCTATATCCACGATATTCAGCATCGGGTTAGTGGGAGTTTCTATCCAGATTAATTTTGTTTCAGGACGTATTGCTGCTTCGATATTAGCTACATCTGTCATGTCAACAAATGAAAACTGAAACCCGAATTTTCCATAAATCCGGTTGAATAGGCGGTAAGTGCCACCATACAGATCGTTGGAAGAGATGATATGATCGCCGGATTGAAAGAGTTTGAGTATCGCATCGGTAGCTGCCAGACCACTCGCAAAACAGATGCCATGATTGCCATTTTCAAGGGCGGCTAACTGATTCTGTAATACATCACGTGTCGGGTTTTGTGTGCGCGCATACTCGTAACCTTTATGTTTGCCCGGTGATTCTTGTACATAGGTAGAAGTCTGGAAAATGGGTGTCATGATTGCACCGGATGACGGATCGGGCTCTATGCCGGCATGGATAACTTTGGTAGCGAATTTCATTTGTATAATTTGAGATGTTGAGTTTGTTTTTGGTTGACGAAAATAAAAAAACCGCCTAACATTAAGCGGTTTTTTATAGTATAATCTGTTCCGCTTTATTTTCGGTTTATGGTGATACAACAGTAAGTAGATACAAATTTCATGTTGTAAATATAGTAAAATAAGCTAAAATAGCGTCAGTTTTCATTTCTTTCTCTCAATAGCTTATAAAGTTTGATGCCAAGCATAAGCAATATCATCAAAACAAGTAATCCAATTATACCACTCAGCCAACTCATACCCGTTTTAACTACAACCAAAAACACGATGGCAAAAAGCAAGACCGTTGAAACTTCATTCCAAACACGCAATTGCATAGATGTATAAGTGAAAATGTGCTTTTTTTGTTGAAGATAAACTTTGTGGCAAAATAAAAAATAGAGATAAAGCATAAACACAAATCCGATTTTTATTATGAGCCAGTTGGCTAACACACCATATAAAATGCCCATCCAGACACCGAAAATGAGTGTAAGAATGGCAGATGGCCAAGCTATAATTGTCCAAAGACGGTTTTGCATCAATAAAAGCTGGCGAATTAAGATGCTTCGTTCTGGTTCAGTTTTTTCGTGTGCTTCTGTCGTGTAAATAAACAAACGGGGCATATAAAAGATAGCAGCAAACCAAGTGACTACAAAGATGATGTGCAAAGATTTTACATACAAGTAGAGCATCCTGCAAAAATAAGTTATTTTCAACCTCGTAGGTTGATTTTGATTTTATAATGAAATGTGATATAAAAACTAATCTATTTCAGCAATATTAAAATTAGTTTCATGGTTGTTTTCTATAAATATATGCTTAAACAGCAAATCTGCTATTTTCCATGTTCTATATCCAATGTAATCATGGATTAGCTCATTTTTATGTTCTAAGCTATTAGCCTTATTTAGGTTGTCATAAAATACCCCAACCTCAAATTCATCTGGTTCTGTATAATTTCGTAAGATACAATTACAGCAAAAATTTAATGTTCTAGAGCTGTCAGATTGTGAAAAACAGTGTAAATCTTTGCAGAATATGATTGCTTCTTTAATAGTATCTAATGATAATTCATAATCTTTTTTGCAAGACTCTAATGATGTCGCACAGCTTAGAATTATGTTGCAAATAGTAAGTCTTCTTCCATTAATTACTGGAGAGCCTCGACAAATTTCAGGGTTGCGATTAATATATTGAAATAACATGCTATTTTATACTTTCGGTTTATACATCGACTCTGTCAGCATTTTTTGACCGTCTTTTTCATCTAATAATTGCTGAACGGTATAATCTGGATGCTCGCGCATAAAAGCCTGTACAATTTTCCAACCCACCCATGCTCCCACTTTTCCGGGACTTTCTTTCGGCATACCGTAAGTATATGGGCCGTCTTTTACATACTTGAATTGTTCAAACCGGGTATCATACAACAATTTCTTTTCGATAAAATACGACCAGATTTGCTGTTCATTGTCATTGCACCATTTCCATTGTTTATCAGAATATTTGATAATGTCATTTGGTTTTTTATCCGGCAAAAAAGCCTGCATCAAATACAGGATTTTTCCTTCAGCCAGCATCTTATCCAAGAGTGTAGAGCGGTCGGAGGGTGGAGGTACGATATTGGAAGCCAGTGCCTGAGCGCCATCTATGGCTATATATTTTTTGTCGAAAGTGGGATAGAGATAGGTAATTTCAGGAAATACTGCCGGATAATAGAGATACCTTGCACCCAAGTATTTATCTAAAGAAAAGGCAAGCATACTGTCGCCGGCTGTAAATACGGAATAAGAAAACTCAGATATACAGGTAAAAAGATGAGGTATGATTTTTTTTGGAAAATAAGCGGTGTAATTCGTGAATAAGATATTTAAGTCATCTTCCAGAAACTTCAAATCCGGGAAAGTATGCTGTACACTGTCGTACAATCCGCGCATACTGGCTGATGAAACAAACTCGCGCATGACATCCATTTGCTTGCTTTTGTCACCGGCAGAGGGCAGGCTGAGTACATTGTTATAATATACAGGAAAAAACAAAGGATATTTAGCTTTATACTTGTTGATTTCATTTTCGATATCGTTGGGATTGGCGGCAAACAATTCTCTGTCAAAGCGGATAATGTGAACATGAATATCCTCTTTTTGCTTTTCCACGCTCTTTTTAGGTTGTTTTTGTTGTTCTGGATTGCGGTTGCAAGTACATGAAGTGATAAGCAAGCTTATAATACTGAATATTAAAAGTAAATTTCTCATAAAATATACTGCTAAAATAAAAATTGAAATCCGATTTTTGCGAGAATTAATTTTTATTAGGACATTTACTTTATTTTAGATTATGAAAATTGCATTAGCCCAGCTCAATTACATGATAGGCGATTTCCAAGGCAACTATGCCAAAATGAAAGCTGCCGTAGATTATGCCGTTTCACAAGAAGCCGATATCATTCTTTTCAGCGAACTCTGTGTATGTGGCTATCCGCCCAGAGATTTTTTAGAATTTAAGCATTTTATTCACGAAGCAGAAAATATTGTACAGCAATTAGCAGATTTTGCGGGAAGCCGGATTGCCGTAGTGGTAGGTGCACCATCTCGCAACACAAATAAGGACGGCAAGGATTTGTTTAATTCTGCCTATTTTTTGCAAGATGGGAAAATCAAGTTTTTAGCACATAAAGCGCTATTGCCTACCTATGATGTATTTGATGAATACCGCTATTTTGAACCGAATAAAGAATTTAATATTGTTGAATTTAAAGGCAAAAAAATTGCTCTGACTATCTGCGAAGATATCTGGGATACGGGTGAAGAAAACCCGCTGTACCGCATAAATCCAGTGGCAGAGCTGGCTAAATTTAAGCCGGATATTTTATTTAATCTTTCTGCTTCGCCATTCAATTATAATCAGGCTAAAAAGAGAATGGATGTCGTGTATAAAAATGCCACACTATTTAATCTGCCCGTGTTTTATTGCAATTGTGTCGGTGCACAAACCGAATTGATTTTTGACGGTGGCTCTATTGTGATGAATGCAAAAGGTGAGTTGATTGATGAATTGCCGTATTTTGAAGAAGCAGTACGCTGTTATTATTTGTCAGACGATAATGAACAGATAGCCAAGATTGACAGCAACTGTATGGTTTCGGTAGTACAGGAGCAAGATAAAAATCCGATTAAACTCATACATGATGCGCTCATTTGCGGCATACGAGATTATTTCAAAAAGCTGGGATTTAAGCAAGCCATTTTGGGATTGAGCGGTGGAGTAGATTCTGCATTAACTCTCGTGTTAGCCGTGCGAGCATTGGGAAAAGAGAATGTGTTGAGCGTGTTGATGCCTTCGCAATATTCTACCTCACATTCCGTAGACGATAGTATTAAGTTGCTTGAAAATTTAGGCTCTCCATATAAAATTATTCCTATCAAAGAGGTTTTTGATGTATATGATTCCGTTTTGCATCCGCATTTTGACGGTAAGCCATTCGATGTAACTGAAGAAAATTTGCAGGCACGCATAAGGGGAAATTATCTAATGGCACTGAGCAATAAGTTTGGATATATTCTTTTAAATACAACCAATAAAAGCGAGGCCGCCGTAGGCTATGGTACGTTATATGGCGATATGTGTGGTGGTATTGCTGTTTTGGCGGATGTTTACAAAACACAAATTTATGAAGTGTGCCGATATATCAATAAAAACGGAGAAATTATACCTGAACATATTTTAACTAAAGCCCCAAGTGCTGAGCTCAGGCCGGGACAAAAAGATTCCGATTCGCTTCCGGATTACAGTGTGCTGGACAAAATCTTATATCAGTATATTGAGAACAGACAAGGACCTGACGAGATAGAAGCCCTGGGCTTTGAAGAGGATTTAGTTTCTCGTGTCTTAAAATTGACGAATCGTGCAGAGTTTAAACGACATCAAACACCACCCATTTTACGTGTTTCGTCAAAAGCATTTGGAAGTGGCAGAAGATTGCCGATAGTAGGAAAATATTTAGAGAGCTGATTAGCGCATAGCCAGAAATTTCTTCTCATAATATTCATACAGTAATGCACTTATCGAAAACGTAAGGATAAGCGTTCCGGCATACTGAAGGATATTAAATAGTAATAAATTAGAATGTTGTAAATTAAAACGTTCCAATAGATTCATAACAATCACGATTACTGCAAAATGTACCAGATAAACGGCATAAGTAATTTTACCCAGATAAACAAATAAGGGGTGTTCAAAAATAAGATAGCGTTTGTTTGTCTTTAACAAATAAAGAACTACAAGCATATAACAAGAACAGACAATCTCATTTATAAAAAATGGGAATTCGAAACTGCTGAACATGAAAAACAAAATGATAAATAAAGCAATTAAAAAAGTAGTTTTATTAACAAATCGATCTGTCAAATCATTTCTGTATAAGTAGATGTAGATACCAACTGCACCAATAAAAAAGCACGAAAGATTAGAAAATGATAAAAATGAAAATAAGACAAACGATGTGAAGTTGACCAGTTCATTGTGTAATAATTTCTTGAAAATGAGATGGGCTAAAAAAACACCAATCATAAGCCCAAGGTAAAGCAGGTAACTTCTTACAATAAATTTTTTGAAAGATGTAATGCGTTTCCAGAAAATAGGCCAGAAAATATAAAAAATCTCCTCTACACCCACCGACCAGTGTTGCACGCCATACATCCAAGCTCGTTCATTTACTAACAGAATAACATTAGCTAAGTGAGGCAACAAAACAACAGAGAGGAAAAAATACACCCAATGAGGGATATAATAGGTAGCAGTAATTCCTGAAGACCAAGGTTTAAAAAAGATAGTATTGTAATAGTCTTGAATGGGAGAGTTTGGCATTAATACCCAGTAAACAAAGATGGATAAGTAGTAAAGGGGAAGAATTCGCAATGCTCTGTTTTTATAAAATTTGCGGATAACAATATTCCCGGTATTTTTCTTCTCTACTTCCAGTTGGTAAGAAATAAGAAATCCACTTAAGGTAAAAAACATAAGCATAGGATAATAGCCTACAGAATGAAATTTGACAATGCTTAGCTTATCATGCTGGATATGACGCATATATTTTACTTCTTCAATATGTCTGTAAATGACAGTAAGTGCCATCCAGAATCTTAAGCCAATCAAGTTAGGGAAATAATGACGGCTGTTTAAATTTGCATTATTTGTATTCTTCGTCATTCTTGAAGTAGGAGATACGTTTTTAATGAGCTGTCAATTTTCTGTTTGTAAAAGCCAGCGGTTTCCGGATGCAGCAAAAGGCTATCCCCCTGGGCACCTGCATCTGTTCCAAGAACTTTTATCATCTTTTCATTCATAAAAACAGCATTAATTTTATAGTCATTAAGAAATTTATAGAGGTCAACTTCTTTGCCGTGTATATAAGGTTCTATGTCTTTGTCTGGCGTAAATTTCTCTTTATAATTGTCAGGCAAATAGGCTTCAAATCCGGTCTCAGTAGTTAACAGATGAACGGGCTTATGTGTATTATTTTTAATTAAATAATGTATTGTTTTAAGGTTCGGTTGCTTGTGATTATCAGCAACAGAATAATCAAAGAAACCAACCTCTTTTGCATCGGGCATCAAAACCCCTATGATAATTAATATTGGAATAAAAATATAGCTTTTGCTTAGCCATTTTGTTTTGTCATTTATTACCAGACAGATAATGAGTATCCACCAGCTGATTTGAATGATAATATAATGCTTTTCAGGAAATATAAAAAAGACAGAAAAATAACTCCAGATAAAAGTTGCCAGTATAAGCAGTGAAGTAAAGCTATGATTTACAAAAAAACTTTTTATTGGTAATAGTCCCTTCTTTTTAATGATCAGATAGCAAAAATAAATTATAAAAAAACCATATAAGACATGTTTAAATTTGCCTAAAAAATGAAATATTGAGCTGGGAAACAAGAGTTTTTCTATAATCAGATTTAAGGTTAAGACATAGTTGAGCATATTGGTGCCGACGTGTTTGAAAAACATAACCGGATTATGCGTCATGCATTGAAACATGGTTGTAGCACCATGAAAGATGTCGAGATGTTTGAAGTCTATCAACGCTACCGTATTTCTATGCCAAACAATATAATTGGTGATAAAATGCTGCATAAATGCAAAATAACTCCGGTCTATGCCTTGTGCATTGAAAGATAAGAAGCCGAAAATCAGATATAAACCGAAGATAACCGAGAATGTTGCTAAATAGACAGGGTTAGCCGTAATTCTTTTTTGCTTAAAAAGTATAATTAGCCAGATTATAAATATAGAAATTACGGTAAGTAAAAATTCAGGTCTGGCATACATACAAATATAAAATGAGGTAAATAGTACGACCGCTTTAATTTCATTCTTTTTAGTATATGTGCTTATTAAAAAGCCAAAAAAGATGATACAAGTACAAAAATGACTGACATAGGTGAAGTTACTCAGTAAAAGACCATTCATAAGTAATGAAAGACTAAACAATAATGCAAGTTCTTGTCTGATGTTGAAGCGAACCAATAATAAAAATAACAAACAGGGCAGACTAATCATTAGTATGATATAGTTGAGATAAAAAACTTTTGTTGCATCTTGTGTGAAAAGATTAAGTAAGTAATACCACAAATTGTAAGAAGGACCCCAATCGTTATAAACATGTTTATGAAGGAGAACTCCTTTCTTTATATATTCCGACTCATCGAAGAATGAAATATCTAAGTAGTGCTCAAAACCATTTAATTGCTTAATGCCAAGCAGAATGATTATAGCTAAGTAAATAAGAGTTCGTACATTTAGACGGGAATAAGTTCCTGATTCTTCATTAGAGAATACTTGATTATAAAGTCTTGAGAAAAGCATATTTTAAATGTATGAAAATAGTTCGGAATAAAAAAAACATCAGCTATTCGTCAAGCTCAGCGATGATTCATTTTCGTTCTCAGTTTTTCTTAATCGGTGATGATGCTCCTGAGATACTTTGTTTGGATGCAGATTGGAAGGAAATAAAACGAATCAAAATACTTGATTATCCTGCTGTCAGAATTCCAAAGCCAATTAAGCCGGATCTAGAAGCAGCACTGGTTTGGAATGATAAACTGTATCTGTTGGGTTCCGGTTCTAAATTACCGCAACGCAGTTTTATTTTCGAAATTGATTTGGAAAATGACAAGGTTAGTCAGTTAGATAACTTATTGAATTATGAAAGATTAAATTCAGATAAACGCATCACCGAATTAAACATGGAAAGTGCTTTGATGATTAATCATAAGCTTCTCTTGATTAATAAAGGCAATATTTCAAACTCGAATTCATTGATATGGACACAGCCCGAATTTCTCTTGGGTGATGACAATGTTGACTTTGACTTCATCCCCATCGTGCTGCCTGATACTTTAATAGGATATGGTATTGCTGATGCAACTTATATTGCTGAAGATGATGTGTTACTGCTTACAGCTACTTTCGAGAATACGACTAATGCTTATGATGATGGTGAAATAGGAGGTAGCGTATTCATCCGTATAGATGAGGCTCAAAAAGAATTGGCAGCATCGGTGCTGAGAATTGAAAACTATATCGACCTAAATAGGGTTTCGCCTGAATTTAATCAGCAAAAAATTGAGGCTGTTTGTTTATGTCAGAAAACAAAATCACATTACAATTTGTTTCTGGCAGCGGATAATGATGATGGTCTATCGCACTTGTTTGAAATCCAGATAAAGCGCAATAGCTGAAACTATTCGTGTTCGTGATAGTCTTCCGGTTCTCCCTCTAAAGGCACTTCATTCATTTCTTTTCCTTTTGCATTCAGCTCATTTAGTGTTTTACTGTCTGTATTAATAGTCTGCAACCATACCTCTACTGATTTATGGAATACCTGAACACCAATTCCTGTTTTTTCCTGAAAGGTATTCTCAAGCTCTCCGGCTGTCATCAAGCCTGTTATATGCCATGAAAAATCACTGGAACTGAATTCAGAAAGTTGTTTATCTGTAGGCAACAAATCTTCTATATGAGAACCTTCACCAATTTTATGTTTTTCTGAGTAAAACTTCAACATTAGGAAAGGAAATCTTTTATGAAATACATCTTGTATTTCTTTCAGCTTCAAAGCAGGATGGATATGTATTTCCATATATCAATTTTTTATAAAAATACAGGTTTTTTGCTAATAACCATATGATATTTATCAGCAGATCACAGTTCAATCCGGAGCCCGTCATATGCTAATTTTATACCGGGTGGTAGTTCTTTATTTACTTCCTGATGTAATCCCATATGGTGAGAGATATGCGTAAGACAGGTTTGTTCAGCATTTATTTTTTGTGCAATCTCAATAGCCTGGCTCAGGCTGAAGTGAGAATAATGTGCTTCTCTCCTAAGTGCATTGAGTACTAAAACTTTACTTCCCTTTATTTTTTCCAGCTCAGTATCTGCGATAAAATTGGCATCTGTAATGTAGGTAAAATCATGAATTCTGAACCCCAATACTGGTAAGGTTTTGTGCATAGCACGAATGGGAATAAATGGAATATCGCCTATTATAAAAGGCGTTTC
>DAOQII010000075.1:3670-9838 GCA_035339455.1 Chitinophagales bacterium | reverse complement strand
TTATTATATAATATTACCTTTCTGTATTTTAGATTAGCCTTATGGTAAACAATATTACTGATTACGTTCTTCCAGTTTGATTCGTTTATGATTTCGTCATATGATTTTATATATGAATAAAATGATTTGTTTGAATTTGCTGAGATGGGGAGCGGAAGTATTCTGGTTGAAAAAGGGTTATTCGTTTGTTTAGTATCAATATTCTCATATTCCTGTACCAGAACAAAAGCATTAGTACCGGTAACACCAAAAGAATTTACTCCAGTAATTATTGGGGAATTAGAATCCTGATGCCAGGCTAAGGCTTCCAGAGGAATTTCTATATTCATAGCTTCCCAATTTATTTTCGGATTTTTTTCATAAAGATGAATATCCGGAGGGATGGTTTTATACTTTAATGCCATCAAAAGTTTAAACAGTCCGGCAAAACCAGCCACTGCCTCTGTATGTCCAATATTTGACTTTACAGAACCTATATATAGTTTCTGATTCCTGTTTTGACCGAAACTTCTCCATATTGCATTTATTTCAGCAATATCACCTGCTTTTGTTCCGGTTCCGTGAGCTTCAATATATTGAATAGCTGAGGGATTAATTCCTGCATGCTTGCAGGCTGAATTCATTAATATTTCTTGAGTGGCAGTACCGGGAGAAAGCATATGTCTGCCAGCTTGTCCATCATTATTGCAAGAACTGGCTCTTAACAGGGCATAAATATTATTTCCATCACGTAATGCATCATTCGTACGTTTTAAAATAATAACAGCAGATCCCTCGCTTCGTACATATCCGCCTGGGTTTTTATTGCCAAAATAACAACCACCATAATCAGACAATAATCCTGATCTGGAATAACCAACCGAAACGAATGTATCTAAGATTACATTTGCAGCTCCGACAATTGCGATATCGCATTCACCAGACTTCAGACTTTGCATAGCCAGGTGTGTTGCTACTAAGGAAGAGGAACAAGCAGTATCTACAGTTAAAGAAGGACCTTGCAAATTGTAAAAAAAAGATAATCTGCCAGACAGTGCGTATCTTCCTGTTCCTGTAGTTGCATAAACATCAACATCAGTTCCGGTTTGCTGAAGTCGGTGTTCAAAGTCGTTTGTCCATGAAGCAATAAATACTCCTGTGTTAGAACCATTTAGTTCTTCTAAAGAAATTCCGGCATCTTCTATGGCATTAAAAGAGGTTTCGAGTAATAGCCGTTGTTGGGGATCAAGTTTTTCTGATTCTTTTGGGGATATGGCAAAGAAATCAGCATCAAAGTATTCGATATCCTTTAAGAATCCGCCTTTAGCGGTTACAATTTTACCTGCACCTCTTTTTGCATCTATATTGGATAGAAAATTGGGAATTCTGTTTTCCGGTATGTCAGTTATGCCATCCTTTTTATTAATAACAAGTTGCCACAGATCTTCAATATGAGAAACATCTCCCGGAAGACGACACGCTGTACCCACAATAGCGATGCTGTCAATTTGGAGTAAATCGTTAGTATTTAAATCATCTCCCATATATGAATGGTAAGTTAATGAAAAAAACTTAAAACCTGCTATTCCGTCTGCATTTTGGCGATACGAGTTTCACGTACTTTATTTTCTTCTCTCCCATCTATAACGGCTTTATGTAATAAAAGAGGAATAACGACAAGTATTAAACTAGCTGCAAAACCTATAGCAGACCATAGTATTTTGCCTTTATGAATCTCATCTACTGAGAAGATGGGATCGTCTACGATGCGTACCATGTTGGTAGGCGTTAGTCCGGCTTTTGCAGATTCTTTTGAGTTGGTAGCATCGTTATACATGACATTTAATACTGCTAATTCTTGTGATAATTTTTGTACCTCAATTTCACTTATCTGCTTTTTATTAAATATGTTAATATCCTGATTCTGTGCAATTCTTCGTTGGCGAATTAATATCTCATTATTGATAGAATCTAAACGTCTGTCAGTGTTTTTATAAGAGGCTTTAGCATTCTCCACTTGCTTTTGTTGATAAAAGTCGATAGTTGCTTTGAGCATATTGGATGCCAAGTTCTTTGACAGTTCATACTCCGGAGATTCTACTTCTGCTTTAATTAATCCGGTAGCAATATCATACTCAGCATCTAAAGATCCATCCACAAAATCGGCATACATCATGCTGGCAATCTGCAGTTCCAATTTAGTCATCTCGCTTATCTCGTTAGCTTTAAATTTAAAACCTTTAAGATTGGGATCTTCTGCAAAACCTTCATCATACTTTAGCGTATGCATATATACATTTCCTATTTTCTCTCGGGTACCCTCATTTGTAATCATATCATGCAATAAGGAATTATAGAAAATATTACGAGAAGAAAAGATCCCGGTTAATACATCATTGGATGTTCCTCCGGAAAATGATATCCCCATCATAGACATTAAGCCCCCCATAGAGCTTATCCTGGAGTCAATGGCATTAAAGCTGGCATTTGCAGTAAATTTGGGTGCTGATAATGTGGCAAAGAAGTACCCGCATAGAGTCAATCCAATTACACCGGGTAAGAAAATATACCATTTCTTGAACAGATATCGAAAATAATTACCAAAAGACTCAAGTATATCAACCAGCCTTATGTCCTCTTCATAAAAATATTCCTCCTGCATCTACTTAGTTTTTAAGTACGAAAATGAGTGTAAGTGTTGTGCCTAAGGACGTTACTCCGGCAATGATACTTGGTAACAATATATTCCAATTTATATTAGACTCCGGACCTTTTGGTGGTTTTGGTTTTTTCACTTTCATGTCCACGTTTATTACTGCACCTTCATAGTCCACTGTAGGATAATTTTTTATACCCATAGCAAAACGAGTATAGTCCATCTTTTTATTTGGATACATCACATAAGTAGAGCGTTTATTTGCTCCTTTTTTAAAGCCCCCGGCATAATTTTTTATGTACCATCTGGCACTTTTGCCCGGCACAAATTTACCGCTTATGGTTTGGTTGGAATCTAAATCAGGATAACGAATACCATTTCCTTTAATGCTTACTTGTTGGTTGACGGTTGGAATATTAATGACATCTCCGTTTTTTAACACAAGATTGGCACGAGAGGTGCTGTCTTTGAATGCATTTTTTAATTCAAAAATGATTTCTTGTTGATTATTATCAAGACGTACTAAAGTAGCACCATTTAGGTAGGCATAAGGAGTTAATCCTCCGGTGCGTTTAATCAGATCCAACACTTTTTCATTTTTATCTAAAATTGGATAAATGCCCGGATACATTACTTCACCATTAATTACAAGACTTTCCTGAGAGTTAAATCCCGGAGTTTTGCGTACAAAAATTTGATCAAAGGGCTCTAACAAGAAAGATTTACTTTTTTCATCTATTTCCAGTTTGTCATTAATTGAGGCAGATAATACGGTGATGCGTTGAGGCGAAAATTCGTTTTTTAAAGTATCAGAAACTACATTTCTGGAAATCTCAATTTTAGAATTTGCCGCTTCCATTTTTAATCCACCTGCATAAAATAAAAGATCATTTAATGTCATGCCTCTTGTATAGTCCATTGTAATAGGATTAATTACAGAACCGGCAATTGATACTTTAAATTTTTCCAAGAAATCATCTTTAGAAAAGATTTTTATTTCGTCTCCTTTTTGAAGTAACAGATTTTCAGAACCTGATGGATTTAGAATGATATCTTTTAAGGAAAATTTTTGATTGACATAGGTATTATCAGGAAGTTTTCTCTTGATGTAGGCTCTGTCTAAATAAGCATCAGATGTAATTCCGCCACCGGCAATAATAATGTCTGAAATTCTATAGCCATCTTTAAGCTCGTATTTACCCGGATACTTAATTTGACCGGCTATTCTTACAAAATTTTCGGGGTCTCCGGTTACCGCTAAAACATTCACTATATCACCGTCATTAAGGACATAATCAGAACCGGAAGAAACCAGTAAATCATAATTTACATCTATAATTTGCTGGGTTTTGCCATTATTGCGAATAATCTGAAGACTCTTGGTGTTTGCATCCGGAGCAAAACCACCTGCAAATTTGACTAAGTTTTTGAGTCCCTCATTTTTCTTCAATTCATATTTAGCCGGCCGGCGCACAGCCCCTCCTATTTTCACTAATTTTTCTTGAGTTCCAACGAAAATAAAATCCCCTTTTTGTAAGTAAAAATTATTATCACTAAGCGGATTAAATAAGAACTCATATACATCAAATGTCTTAACCACTTTTCCGTTTCTTCTGATTTGTATATCGCGGACACTTCCTATATCAGTTATCCCATTTGCGGCATTGATAGCATTGTAAACTGAATTAATAGCGGGTATCTGATAGGTGCCGGGTGATTTAACTTCGCCGACAATATTTACATCTATCGTACGGGAATAAATTAAAGATATTTCGTATTTCGTATTTTTAGAGTCAATGAATGTTGCCAATCGTTTGCCGATAAGTGCTTTTACCGCTCCAAATGTCAAACCACGAACATAAATTCTTCCAAACTCAGGGATTTGGATATAACCATCATCGTTAACCTTAAACTTGTTGTTGTAATCTGCATAACCCCAAACTGCGATATTTAACTCGTCACCTGAATCTAATATATAAGAATCAGCTGCTCTTGCATCTGTGGATTTAACAAATGTGGCCAGCTTTTGATTGCCGAAAAAATCATGTCCATAAATATCGTTAGGTGATACATTTGCAGCAGGAGTACTGTCTTGTATGCCTAGTTTTGCTAGGACTGTTGACATATCGTTTTGCTGTGTTTTAATAGACATTAAAATACCTAATATGTCTTCAATTGGGTTTGGAATAGCACTGGCGTCCCCACTGGCTTGGTTATTTGAGTTATTCTTAGCCTGCTCATTCTTTAGGATATATTTTTGAATAATATTAGGATCCAGTCCAAGCATCTGCAATTGAGATGCTGCCGCGCCGCTAGCTCCGCTTGTGGCTAGCTGAGATATTGCTTTTTGAGCTGAGCCACTTGCAGCAGTTACAGAAGATCCTGAAGAATTAAGCATTCCCATTAAACTACTTATACTCTGAGCATTGGCAGAAAACAATAATAATAAAAAGACTGAAAGTGTATAAAATCTTCTCATGGATTTAGTCATAAAGGTTACAAATGTAGTAAACAAAAGTCAGAAATGGATATAAAAAAAGGGCAACTCATTCGGTTGCCCCTTAAATTATGTTATCTCACAAGTATTTAATAATTCGCCGGTGTAAATTCTACCCGTCTGTTTACATGATGTTCCGGCTCACCTGTGGCGTTAGGAATAATATTATCTGTTTCGCCGAAATGTGAAGGCAGGAATCTGTCTCTGGAAATATTGAATTTTTTTACCAGAAAATCAACAGCAGAATTCACTCTGTTTTCTGACAGTTTTTCGTTATATGCTTCCGTGTTTCTCGTGTCAGTATAGCCTTTAACATAGACCTTTAAATCGGGGTATTTTTGCATTACTGTTGCCACTTTGTATAATTCCGGAACTTCTGATGCTTTAATATTATATTTGTCTAAATCAAAAAATATGATAGAAAGTGCCCATCCTGCTGTAGTATTACCACTTTTTATTTCATTATTGATAAGTTGTTTAATGTCTTGAGGAATGATGGAATCTTTAGGGTGTTGATTTACTCCGTCTACAATAGGCAACATCGGTGTAGAAAATGGCTCTTTATCTAAATGGTCAGGGATACCATCACCATCACTGTCCAATGTTTTCCCATGTGAGTCTACTTTTGCCCCTTCCGGAGTATCCGGTTCTTGATCCAGTTCATCTAAAATACCATCACCGTCTTTATCTTTCACTACAAATGGGTCTTTAATTTTGCTGTCAATAATACTCATATAGGCCTCTAATGGATTTACCCATTCGTTATGTTCTTTTTGAGCTCCGATACGTCCGAATTTATAAGTAACACCTACATTCAAATATGCATAAGCATCTCTGTTCATTTTTTTCAAGGTAGAA
The DNA here is from genome assembly GCA_035339455.1 of Chitinophagales bacterium. Taxonomy (GTDB): domain Bacteria; phylum Bacteroidota; class Bacteroidia; order Chitinophagales; family JADIYW01; genus JADJSS01. The sequence continues at coordinate 3,848 of DAOQII010000075.1, read as the reverse complement.
CCGTTAGGATTGGAAGCTAATACTGCATCAGAATGTGCGGAATAGGCATCCAGTTTATCCGTATTGGTAAATACGAAGTTACCTTCTATACCAATATCAAAGGATTTATTACATTTAATTTTCATACCCATTGCCAAAGGAAACACAACCTCTGTAAATTTGTTGGTATACCCTTTCA
>DAOQII010000075.1:0-3570 GCA_035339455.1 Chitinophagales bacterium | reverse complement strand
TTGCACGCCAAAAACAGGACCGCACATCTTTGTCAGACTGATACCGGCACCCCATTGCAGCTCACTGGGTTTCTTTGTTTGACGTACCCAGTCATAACTTCTGATATCTGTAAATGGTGAAGTAGTACCTCCATGCAGGGTAAGTGACCAGTCTTTCAGAAATTTATCTGCGGCTATGCGCTGAGATGTTTTTAATGTTCCTGAGGTGCTTTTGGTGTTAGATTTGTTTTCTCCCGCTGAGATTAAACTCGTCATTGAGAAAAACAATACACCAAGCAATGCAATTTTTAGATTCTTCATTGTCTAATTTTAAAATAAATAACAGGTTTGAGTACGAAAATACAGAAACAAAAATATTTTTTGAGCTTTTTGTCCCATATTTTATATAATTTCTCAATTTTTTAATCAAAAATTATGAATTTTACCCAAAGGTGATGCATCCTGATTTTTCTGATACAATAATTGCACTTTCTACTCCGGCAGGCATGGGAGCTATTGCTGTCATTCGTCTATCGGGAGAGCATGCCATTCGAACCACAAATGAATTGTTTAAGGGTAAAGATTTACAGCAACAAGCAAGCCACACCCTGCATTTTGGTAAGCTGATGGATGGGCAGGAAGAGGTAGACGAAATAGTAGCCGCAGTTTTTAAATCCCCACATTCTTATACCAAAGAAGATGTTGTCGAGATATCCTGCCATGGTTCGCCATATATTGTCAATAAAATTATCACGTTGTTTTTGGCTAAAGGTGTGCGCCTGGCAACACCCGGCGAATTTACCCAACGCGCTTTTATGAATGGTCGGTTTGACTTGTCGCAAGCGGAGGCTGTAGCCGATTTGATAGCGTCAGATTCGCAAGCCGGACATAAGATAGCCATGCAACAGATGCGGGGAGGTATATCACAGAAATTGAAAACCTTGCGAACGGCATTGATAGAATTTACGGCACTGCTCGAACTGGAGCTAGATTTTAGTGAAGAAGATGTGGAGTTTGCCGACAGGAGTAAATTTATACAACTACTGCAAGATATACGCACCGAAATAGCCACACTGGCAGCTTCTTTTAAGTTGGGTAATGCCATAAAAAGCGGAATTCCTGTGGCAATTGTAGGTAAGCCTAATGCAGGAAAATCTACCTTGCTGAATGCGCTGCTGGAAGAAGAGCGCGCCATCGTAAGCAGCATTGCCGGTACCACTCGCGATACCATAGAAGAAACACTGACGATAGACGGCTATCTGTTTAGGTTTATAGATACAGCAGGGCTTAGAGAAGCCAACGATGAGATTGAAAAAATTGGTATAGAACGAAGTAATGCGGCAATAGAAAAAGCGGATATCATCCTGTATTTATTTGATTTGGAGTTTGAAAATGAAGCTGATTTTTTAGCAGCCTTTCGTGAAAGAGCCGGAGCAGATAAAGAGCTTATTGCCATAGGAAATAAAGCAGATAAGATTTCGGAAACTGCACTGCAAGGGATACTCGAGAAACACCCTGAATTTCTTGCACTTTCAGCGAAAAACAAAGCAGGGATAGCCGAATTAAAGCATAAACTGGTTGCTGGCATTGCACTAAAAAACAAAAACGAAAATTCAGTACTGCTGACTAACCAACGGCACTATGATGCATTACTGAAAGCAGAGGCTGCCATAGACAATGTACAGGAAATGATGCGGCATAATATACCCACAGATTTGCTCACACAAGACATAAAAATTGCCCTGCGCCATATCGGTGAAATAACCGGAGATATCGATATCGACAAAGATATACTGGGCACCATATTCGGGAAGTTCTGTGTGGGGAAGTGAAATGTAATAACTGATTTATAAAATTCTAAAATTTACTAGAAGAATAAATTATATTTGTGGAAATGGCTTTAGAAAAATTTTTACAGGAAATTGATGTTTTAAAAACGGAATTTGACCAATACCGAAACTTGGATAATGCAAAAATTCAAGAAGCATTAGCCATTGAATACACCTACGAAAGTAACAGAATTGAGGGAAACACCCTTACCCTACAAGAAACCCAGTTAGTTATTGAAAAGGGTTTAACTATTAGCGGAAAGCCTTTAAAAGAACATTTAGAAGCTATAAATCATAAAGAGGCAATAGATTTTATTGTTGATTTAGTACAAAATAAAGAGCCATTGAATGAACGAAATTTATTACAAATTCATTCAATCATTTTAAAAAGCATTGACAAAGAAAATGCTGGGAATTATAGAAAAGTACCAGTCCTAATAAGTGGAAGTACCCACACACCACCACAACCCTATTTAGTTCAAAAATTGATGGAGGATTATTTTTTGTTTTATGAAGAAAACAAGAATAGTCTGCATCCAGTTGTATTAAGTGCCGAAATGCACGAACGATTAGTTACCATACATCCTTTTATTGATGGAAACGGCAGAGCTTCACGGTTAGTTATGAATTTAATTTTACTTCAAAATGGTTTTCCTATTGCAAACATCAAAGGTGATACTGAAAGCAGAATGAAGTATTATAATGCTTTGGAAAATTCAAGAATAGATAATAAGGCAGCATTTATATTGTTGATAGCGGAGTTGGTAAAAGAGAGTTTAGAGAGGAGGATTGGATTAGTAAAAAATAAAACCGAGTTGTAATTATGGGCGAATGGTCTAAAAAAATTGGTGAGTATGGCGAAAATGTCGTAGAAAGTTTTTTTCTGTTATAGGCTGGCACGATATGGCAAAAGGTGTCGTTTTAGACTGTATGAATGGAGAAAAGCATTTAAACAAAAAAGGAAACCCAAAAGAAACACACGGAATTGATTTTTTATATTCATACCTAAATCCTCTTGTTTCAGGGCAATTAAACAATGTTTTAATTTCTTCAAAATTTGAAACAAGTAAATATCCTAATAGTCCAACAGTAAAGTTTAAAAACTTTATGGAAGATATTATTACAACTATGGAGTGTTACGATGTTTCAAATGTTAAAGATGAAACTTTAACAGGCTTTAGTTATTCAACCTTAAATGATGTTGGTGTTTTATTTTGGCTAAACAATAAAGCTGATAGTGAAGATGATTTAATAAAATTTGTTGCCAATTCTCGTATTGAAGATACAAGCGTAAATAAATCTATCTACATAATGGATAATAAACGAGTAGCTTTTATCCTTGAAGTAATGAAATTTGTAAAGACAAAAGAGAATGATTTTGAAAGTTCTTTTTACTACCCTAATACAGGGCAGAACATAAACCCTTTAGAAAGAATAAATGTAGGAAAAAGACTACCAGTTGAATACTTAAATTCATCTATAATACCTATAAAATTAAGCAATAAGAATAATTCTAAAGAAACGTATTTGCTACTTGCCACTTTTGAAAATTTTGAAGAAGGCGACTTAATGCGTTTGATGGGTTTGGCAAAAGATATAGGGACAGAACTTGTAGGAAAAGTAATTATAGCATTTGCAGATTATAATGAATTAGAACACAAACAAACTGTAACATTAGCAAAGCAAAAATTTCAGTCAAGTGAGTTTACTAAAAATGTTAGTGTAATCAATTTTTTAGACCCCTCAAGCGTTTTTTAGAATG
>DAOQII010000074.1:0-9844 GCA_035339455.1 Chitinophagales bacterium | reverse complement strand
GTTTGATGTTGTTTCTGCTCATAAAATCTCCGTCCACATAATACAACACTTCATCACTATCGATATTGCTGTGTGCATATGGTGCAGGTATTGCCCGCGGATGATAATCGTATAAGCGTGGCACAAATGAACAGACGACCAAGGCACTGGTTTCAAATGTTTGGTGTACCGGAGGCGGCTGGTGTACTCTGCCTGTCAAAGGTTCAAAATTGTGAATACTGAAACCATAAGGAAAATTATATCCGTCCCAACCAACAACATCAAACGGATGTGTGGCATATACAAAATCATAGAGCTGGTTTTGTTTTTTTATTTTGACAATAAAATCTCCCGTTTCATCATGCGTCTCCAGATTTTGTGGCAAGATAAAATCGCGCTCGCAAAAAGGCGAGTGTTCCAGTAGTTGCCCTGATGAACTTTTATAACGTCGTGGTGTATGAACAGGGGCATAAGATTCCATAATCAACAAACGATTGTCCTCTGTATCAAATTGGATTTGATACACCATACCACGGGGCACTATAAGATAATCGCCATACTGAAACGGGATATTGCCCAACATGGTGCGCAATGTTCCACTGCCTTTATGTATAAAGAGCATTTCATCGGCATCCGCATTTTTGTAAAAATAGTCATGCATTGACTTTTTGGGAGCTGCCAGTATGATGCAGCAATCGTTGTTGAATAATACAGTTTTTCGGCTGTCTAAATAATCATCCTGCGCTTCTATCTTGAAACCTTCAAGCAATAAAGATTTGATATTTTTCTCTATCGCAATTTTCGGTGTTACATCTTTTGAGGATAAAATTTCTCTTACCTGCGTAGGGCGGTGGATATGATATAACAAGGACGAATGGCTGTTAAATCCTTCCGTACCGAATAACTCTTCGTAATAATGTTTTCCTGCATCAGACTGAAATACGATATGTCTTTTTTGAGGAATTTTTCCGAGATGGTGATATATAGGCATGTTTTATAATTTATTAATTAAATAATTTAACAATATAGCAATGAATTTGTAGTAGTAATTTTATCATTATTAAATAATATATTTAAATACGAATGAAACATTTTCACGAATTATCACGATTTAATTTTCCTCATTATTACATTATTGAATTGCTACATCCTTACATTAACTTAATTCTTCTATGGCAATTTGTAAAGCATTTCTGGTGATAAATCTTTCTGCCTTATCTTTTTGATGTACCTTTTCGAGAGCTTTATAAATAGTTTTCGATACATCCTGAAATATGGCATCGTCTGTAATCTTCACATGCTTACCCATGAGATAGGCAAATACCCTTGCCATACCGCAATTGGCAATAAAATCAGGGATGACGGCAATATTCTCATCAGCTTTATTCAATATTTTACCATAAAAAATTTCGGGATCATTGAACGGCACATTTGCACCTGAGGAAATAACTTCAACTCCTGATTTTATCATTTCATTCAGTTCTTTTTCTCCGATTAATCTTGAGCCAGCAGCAGGAATAAAAATATCTGTTTTTAATTTCCAGAAATCTTTCACGGCGTGTTCAAACGGTATCAAATCTTCATGAAATAATTTCCTATCCCTTCTGTGTAACAAGAGCATCTTTATTTCATCAAATGAAAATCCGTCTTCATTGATAAATGCCCCGGTAGTGTCAATAATTCCTACCACTTTTGCGCCTTGTTGTGCCAAAAAATACGCCGCTGCGGCACCCACGTTACCAAAGCCCTGTACCGTAACTTTTTTATTTTCTACTGATCTGTTTTGATATAATTTGTAGTAATGTTTTACCGACTCTGCCACACCATAACCGGTAATCATATCCGCTACTAAAAAGCCTTCTTTCTTGGATGGTGTATAATCTTCATCTTCAATAAGCTTGGAGACGCCCACGCGCAGTTGTCCTATCTTATTAATCTTATCACGCTCTTTCGGGTGATAATGCCCGTTTACAATGCCTTCTTGCGGATGCCAGATCCCATACTCTTCCGTAATTGGAATCACCTCGTGAATTTCATCAATATGCATATCTCCGCCGGTGCCATAGTAGTTTTTCAAGATAGGTGATACTGCCTTAAACCAGCGTTCTAAAACTTCTCGTTTTCGGGGATCGTTCGGGTCGAAATTAATGCCTGATTTTGCCCCGCCAATAGCAGGTCCAGAAACTGAAAATTTAATTTCCATCGTTTTAGCTAACGAAACAACTTCGTGTCTGGTCAATCCTACACGCATACGGGTACCGCCACCGGCAGCACCTCCGCGCAAAGAATTTATCACCAACCAGCCTTCAGCTCCAGTTTTGGCATCATGCCATTCAAAAACGATTTCAGGTGCTTTTTCTTCAAAGGGTTTAATAAAATCTGACATAAAATAGTATCAAGTAGTAAGTAATTAGTATTAAGATTGTATTCTAAAATAAAGATAGAAAAAATTAGTTGTCATAGCAACTAATTTATTTAAAATTATTTTCTTCTCTTCTTTGGTCGTCTCATTACCTTATCCGATTTATAACGAATTAAAAAACAAAATTAAATGTGCATCTTTGTATTACTATGGTACGTTGGATTTTTATACTCATTTTTAAGACATTAGGCTGGAAATTAAAAACAGAAGCAATTGTTGGCATAAAACAGTCGATTACCATTGCAGCTCCTCATACTGCCAATATGGACTTACCGATAGCCAAAGCAGCTTTTGATTTAATGGGTTTACCTTTGCGGTTTACGGTAAAAAAAGAGTGGTTTAGGTTTCCATTTAAAAAACTGACAGCAAGCCTTGGTGGAATAGCCATAGACAGAAGCCCCAAAAAGCCGGGGGAACCACGCCCCAGCATGGTGGAAGCTATGGTGCAACTATTTAAAGAAAATCCGGAATTGCATATCATGGTAACACCCGAAGGAACTCGCAGCAAACGCACAGAATGGAAAACGGGATTTTGGTATACTGCAAAACAAGCTAACGTTCCTATATTATTAGGTTATTTAGATTATAAATACAAGATTGCCGGCATTGGCAAAATTATTTATCCTACTAATCTGGAAGACGATATGCGCACGATGATGGAATTTTATAAAGACATTACACCGTGTCATCCGGATAAATTCAGTGTGGACTTACGGTATATTTGAAAACTAATTGCGCAGATAAACGCAAACTGTGTTATACATTTTTGTCAGGTATTATTTTCTAGCATTCAGAATAATCAACCAAGCTTCAATCACTTGATTATTTTCGAGATATCTTTTTATATCCGAATACATTTGTTGTGGAAAGTCATTCAACAGCTCTGTCAATTCTGAGTATTGATTGATATCCGCTGCATTGGGCAACTCACTGATACTAGCCAGCTTTCCTAATTCATTTCCATTCAGCATTTGTTCATCTTTCAACCATTGAGGAATGGCATCAACTCCTACACCAAAATGCCGAAGCGGCTTAGGCGTTTCAAAAATATTTTCTTTGGTAAATGAAACATAATTATTGTAACCCAATCTGGCAATAGGATTTAGTTTTTCTGCAATCATATTTCCGTTTTCATCTACTTTATTTTCATCAAAATGGACATACACAATTTCACAAATAACTAAATTACCAGAGCCACCCTCCGTGCCCAATTCAATAATTTGATTTACTTTACACTCAAATGCCAATGGTGCATCTTTAATTCGGGGTGGCTTAACAAGAGCAGATTTTCCTTCTTCAAACCCACCTTTTACAAATTCGTTTATTCCTTTGGGATAAGTGCCGCTCGTTACAGATAGTTGCTCTACCATATCAGCAGTAGGTATATGAATAACACATTCGGGTACTTCTTTTACATTGTGGTAGGTATCTTTTTGATTACCGGTCAATGCACTCTTTGCAGGGGAAAAAATCAGAATCGGCGGTATGGAGCTAAATACATTAAAGAAAGAAAATGGGCTTAAATTTGGATTGCCGTCTTTATCAATCGTACTTACAAATGCAATCGGTCTTGGAATAATTGCTGAAGTCAAGAAATTTGAAATCTGTTTGATATTTTTATCTTTCGGATGAAATGATGCCATTATTAGTATTTTATTGTTTAAGAAATAAAAGTAATTACCTTAAAGAAAAACGCATTCTATTCTGTGTAACTTTTTTACAAAAATAACAGTCTTATTATCAATTTGCACAACATTCCTTTAAATCCTGTCTCAATTATACATTATAAGATTTGCCTTATTATTTTGCCTTATTAATGCTATTATCCATAATCCACTCTATCAGCTTTGGGAAAAAACGCTTTAAACGCCAGCTCATTTTGCCGTCAAAACCGGGTAGTAGAATAAATGTATTTTTACCCAGTTTTTGCAGCACTTCCTTTGCCACTGTTTCCGGCTGCATCAGTTTTGCCTTCCCTCCTATTGCTTTTGTTTCTTCCGGCTTGTTTATATTTTCTTCCTCAAAACCCGGCGTGTCTGTATCCGGCGGACATAGCACCTGTACTGTTATCTTATATTTCTTGAGTTCGCTGCGCAATGCTTCTGAAAAACCGATAATTCCAAATTTCGTCATCGAATAATCGGTATAGCCAAACACGCCTATAAATCCTGCAATAGATGAAGTATTTATGATATGCCCTCCTCGTTTTTTCATATAAGGCACAAGGATGCTGTTGCTGTTCCACATCGAATATAAATTGGTCTTTATCGTGAAATCAAATTGCTGCGGACTAATATTTTCAAAGTAATCAGGGCGGGCAATGCCGACACAATTCACTAAGATATCCGGAATACCAATTTGGGCTACGGCTTCTTCCAAAACCAACTTAGCGGCACTATAATCCGACATATCAGCCGAAAAAATATGAACTGAAGAAGATACTTTATTCTGAATAGCATCTTTAGCTTGTTGTAATTTTGTAGTATCTCGGGCGAAAAGTACAACTGTGCATTTTTCAATGGCCAACGCTGTTGCAATAGCCAAACCAATGCCGGTGGAACCGCCTGTAATAAATGCCAATTTATTTTCGTAGTTCATTTTTGTTTGAGTTCGTTTTTATTTTGTTTATCCAGCCATTCCATCGTATTTGCAAATCCTTCAGTGTAGCTTGTTTTCGGCTTCCAGTCCAATTCTTTGATTGCTTTTTCAATAGAAAATCGCAAGCGAGAGCCTAAATTTTTAACTGTGTAAGTGGTCAACAAAGGTCGTTCTTTCTTATCAAATAATTTACCGAAAAACTCCATTACCACAGCTGCCCAATAAGCTAAAAAATAAGGAATATAGGTAGTCACTTTTTTAGCACTGATGTGTGTTGCAATTTTGTTGGTAAAATTTTCGAGGGTATCACTTTCTCCGTCATGAACCAAATAGCCATTGCCCACTGCATTTTCGTGTTCTGAAATATGCAGCATTAAATCCACCACATTATCTACATAGCTTGGCCAAACCAATGCATTTTTTCTAAAAAACACCATTTCTCTTTTCAGAATGGCATCCGCAAGCAAAGGCACAAAGGTCTTATCACCCGGTCCATATACCCAGCATGGATAAACCATCGTCACTTGTAAACTATGATTTTTATGATAACTCCATGCAATTTCTTCCGCTTTTAATTTTGTATCCGGGTAAGGTTCATTCCATTTATGCAAAGGATGTGTTTCATCTATGACAACAGATTCATCTATGCCAAATACATCATTGGTGCTGATTTTCACCAATCGTTTTACGTTTGCGGCTACACTAGCCTTACACACATTTTCTGTTCCGTTAACGGTAATTGCTTCAAAGAGTTCCCGTTTACCCCAATCTGACACATAAGCAGCACAATGAAATACAATATCTGTATTTTGAGGAATAGCGTTTATCACATCTTCCAAATTGCGGATATCACCAAAAACGACATGTACTTTTTTGGCTTTTAAGGTTTCGGCAAGAGCATCACCGGGTAGTAAAAAGGCTGTAACCTGATAATCTCTCTTCAGTGATGCTTCCAACAGATTATAACCTATAAAGCCGGATGCTCCGGTGATGACTATTTTTTTTTGCATAATCTATCAGGAAAAGATAGGCTAAATTATTTGAAAAACAAATTAAGTGCTGAAGTAATTGCACGGCATTCTCTTAGCTACTCATAAATAGATTCAATCTTTGCTCTTCAAACAGCTTAATGTAAGCACAAATTTGTTGAATAAATTAACCACACCCGTTTAAAACTCTATTTCTCATTTTATCAGGATTGCCTTATACTTGCAGGCTAAACCGATATGTAATGAGCGATTTGGAAAATAAAGATCATATCACCACGATTGACGGACTTTATGAAGACTGGTTTTTAGATTATGCGTCCTATGTGATTTTGGAACGTGCTGTACCACTGCTCTATGATGGATTAAAACCTGTACAACGTCGTATTATGCATGCGATGAAAGAAATGGATGACGGGCGGTATAATAAAGTGGCAAATATCATTGGTTCTACCATGCAGTTCCATCCACATGGCGATGCCAGTATCAATGATGCCATAGTTAATCTGGGACAAAAAGATTTATTAGTGGATTGCCAGGGCAACTGGGGTGATATTCGCACCGGAGATTCAGCTGCAGCACCTCGATATATAGAAGCACGTTTAAGCAAGTTTGCGCTGGATGTTTTATTTAATGAAGATACTACCGAATGGCAATTATCTTATGACGGCCGTAAACGTGAACCGATAGCCTTGCCCGTAAAATTTCCCTTAGTTTTGGCACAAGGTACAGAGGGTATCGCAGTGGGTTTATCTACTAAAATTATGCCGCACAATTTTTGCGAATTAATTGATGCCTCCATTAAATACTTGCGCAAGGAGCCGTTTGAATTGTTTCCAGATTTTCAAACAGGTGGCATGGTGGATGTGCGTGAATACAATGATGGGAAACGCGGCGGAAGAATCAGAGTAAGAGCAAAGATAGAAGTCGTTGATAAAAAATTCCTCAAAATTACAGAAATTCCTTTCGGCACTACCGTACCTGATTTAATAGATTCAGTTGTAAAAGCCAATGAAAAAGGCAAGATAAAGATCAAACGCATTACCGACAACACAGCAAAAGATGTAGAAGTTATCATTGAACTGCAACCTCAAGTGTCGACAAGTGTAGCCGTAGATGCGTTGTATGCATTTTCTGATTGCGAAATGTCTATTTCACCAAATACGTGTGTCATTATTGATGATAAACCGCACTTCATAGGTGTTACCGAAGCCTTGAAAATATCAACAGATACAACGGTTCAGTTACTGAAATTAGAGTTGGAAATTTTATTGAAAGAACTGGAAGACAAATGGCATTTTTCTTCACTTGAAAAAATATTTATCGAAAATAAAATTTACCGCGATATTGAAGAAGAAGAAACATGGGAAGGTATTATTCAGGCTATTGATAAGGGATTAGATCCTTTCAAAAAATTACTGATGCGTGAGGTTACGCAAGATGACATAATTCGTTTAACTGAAATCAAGATAAAGCGCATTTCCAAGTTCGATAAAAAGAAAGCCGATGAATACATCAAGGGATTGGAGAATGAAATGGAAGAAACCAAGAAAAATCTCAAATCACTTATTAAATATGCTATTCGCTATTTTGAAGATTTATTAAAAAAATACGGCAAAGGAAAAGAGCGCAAAACGCAAATCATGCTGTTTGATACAGTGGAAGTAAAACAAGTGGCTGCCAATAATGAAAAGTTATTTGTCAACCGTTCGGAAGGATTTATCGGCTATGGCAAAGATATGCGCAAAGAAGAATTTGTATGCGAGTGTTCGGACATAGATGATATTATAGTCTTCACGAAAGAATCCGTGATGAAAGTAGTGCGCAATGCTGATAAAGTATTTGTTGGTAAAGATATATTGCATATTGCCGTATGGAAGAAGAATGATGAACGCACCACCTATAATGCCGTTTATCTGGATGGAAAATCAGGCATCAGTTATGCCAAGCGTTTTAATGTAACTTCTATTACACGTGATAAAGAATATTTTATCTCTCAAGGAAATCCGAAATCCAAGATGCTTTATTTCTCAGTGAATCCGAATGGAGAAACTGAAACCTGTAGTGTTATTTTATCACCGAATTGCAGTGCCCGCAACAAAGTATTTGAATTTGATTTTTTTAATCTGGATATCAAAAACAGGGGGTCTATAGGAAATATTGTTTCCAAATATCCTGTTAAAAAAGTGGAATTGAAATCAAAAGGCAAGTCTACTTTAGGCGGTGTGGAAATTTGGCTGGATGAAGACATTGGCAGGCTGAACACAGACAAACGCGGCAGGTATTTGGGTTCTTTCCAAAACGATGACAGAATTCTCGTAGTGTTAAAATCGGGTGAATATTATCTAACCAATTACGAGCTTACTAATCGTTATAATATGCAGGATGTATGGGCAATAGACAAGCTGTATCCGTCTACTACTATTTCAGCCATTCATTATTCAGACAGCAAAAAATGCAACTACGTTAAGCGTTTCCAAATTGAGACTACTACATTAGATACGAAAAACAGTTTTATCATCGACGAATCCGGTGCCAAACTGGTTTTTGCCACCTTATTTACAAAACCTATAGTAGAATATTCCTTAGATTTAGGAAAAGGAAAAACGAAAGAAGAAACGGTTAGTTTGGCTGAATTTATTGACATCAAAGGATGGAAAGCCATTGGCAACAAACTTATCGGCGGTACAATAAAAAGTGTAAAATTGCTCGAAATGCCAACCTCTGAAAATGAAGAACAGCAAGTCAATTTTGATGTTGATTTTGAGATTACGAACCTTACCGATAAAAAAGAACCCGAGCAAGGCGAATTGTTCGATTAGTTCCAATTTAACAGGAAGTGCGTTATGGTCTTTACTTAAAAATCACATTCAACTTCGTGATACTATGCTTATTTTTATAGGGTGAAAAATATTTACATTATCCGCCATGGTCAGACAGACTTTAACGTCAGGCTTATCATACAGGGTAGAGGCATAAATTCTGATTTAAATGACGAGGGACTCAAACAAGCTAAAGCCTTTTTCGACAAATACCATCCCGTAGATTTTGATGTAGTTTATACTTCCGCATTGAAGCGTACACATCAAACCGTTTCTCATTTTATTGCTCAAAACATTCCGCATGAAATCCGGGATAATATTGATGAAATCAGTTGGGGTGATTTTGAAGGTAAAGAACATGAAGAAAGTCTGAAAAAAACCTTTTATGCGATAGTTGATGAATGGCGAAAAGGTAATTTGACCATCAAAATTGACGGTGGCGAAAGTGCACAGGATTTGGCTGATCGCTTAATGCCATTTGTCGAAGAAATCAAAAATTCTACACACGATAATATTTTGGTTTGCACACACGGGCGTACCTTGCGCGTACTGATGTGTTTGCTGACCGGAAAATCTGTTTCTAAAATGGATACCTTTGAACACACAAATACTTGCTTATATAAACTTCGATACGACGGCACTTTATTTCATCTGGAATTAGAAAACGATATCGTACATTTATCTTCAAATTAATTACGTGTATAAACTGTCTGCTGTTTCTTATCTCAATACCAAGCCATTTTTATACGGACTGGAACATGCTGCAATAGCTGATGAAACTGAAATTTCATTAGACCCGCCGGCAGTTACTGCCGAAAAACTGATACACAATGAAGTTGATATCGCATTAATTCCCGTTGCCGTATTACCCTTATTAAAACAACCTAAAATAATTTCTCCTTTTTGTATCGGCAGTAATGGAAAGGTAGCCACGGTTTGTCTTTTTTCTGATGTACCTTTGGAAGAAATTGAAACGATACTCTTGGATTACCAGTCGCGCACATCTGTGCAATTGGTACAAATTTTATGCAGAGAAT
>DAOQII010000073.1:7881-9948 GCA_035339455.1 Chitinophagales bacterium | reverse complement strand
CTATAGATTTGCTTACTGTCACGGAAGAATTGCGTAAGGATGGAAAATTAGAAGAAGTTGGCGGTGCGTTTTATCTGTCAGAATTAACCAACAAAATTGCGTCTTCTGCAAATGTGGAATATCATGCGCGCATTGTTATCCAGAAATTTATACAACGAGAACTGATACGCATTTCCAACGACATTATCCGAGATGCTTATGAGGATACGACAGATGTTTTCGATTTGCTCGATACTGCTGAAAAGCGCATTTATGAAATCACCGATAAGAACTTGCGAAACTCTACGCAAGGAATCGGGCAATTGGTTTCAAAATCTATTTTGCAGATTGATGATTTGCTCAACCGTGAAGACGGTTTGCTGGCAGATTCGGTGCCTTCCGGCTATATCGAGCTGGATAAAATGACCTCCGGTTGGAAAGCAACGGATTTGATAATTATTGCGGCTCGTCCTTCAATGGGTAAAACGGCATTTGTATTAAACCTTGCCAGAAATGGCGCTGTTGACCATAATATGCCGGTGGCTATATTCTCTTTGGAGATGGGTGCGGTGCAGTTGGCCAAACGTTTTATTGCGCTGGAATGTGAACTGGATGCACAAAAGATTGCCAATGGTCGTTTGAGTGATGATGAATATGCTTTACTTCGTGATAAAGTGGAACATTTATCGGCTGCTCCTATTTATATCAACGATCAGCCTGCTATTAATATCTATGAGCTGCGAGCGCAATGTCGGCGATTGCAAAATGCACACGGCATCAAGATGGTGATTATCGACTATCTGCAATTGATGAGTGGCGGCGGCGACAAAGGGATGAACCGTGAGCAAGAGATTTCTTCTATTTCGCGCTCATTAAAAGGGCTGGCAAAAGAGTTGAATATTCCGGTGATTGCATTATCACAGCTAAACCGTAGTGTGGAAACGCGAGGCGGAGAAAAGAAACCGCAGTTATCAGACTTACGTGAGTCGGGCTCAATTGAACAAGATGCTGATATGGTGATGTTCTTGTATCGGCCGGAATATTATAATATGAATGAGGGCAGTTCAGGTGAACCATTAAAAGGTGTGGCAGAAGTCATCATAGCGAAACACAGAAACGGACCTACCGGCGTAGTGCCTTTGCGCTTCAATAAAAACTTCGGTCGCTTCTATGATGCCGGTGGCTTGTTTGACGAACTGGAAGAGATGACCAGCTATAAGACAGCACCATCCAAAGGCAATTTTATGAAAGATGATGAAGACAAGGACTCTGGAGCGTTCACAATTTATTAGGAAATAGTTTATTTTTTTACAGGAATCCCAATTCTAATTTTGCGATTTCGCTCATCATTTCCTGATCCCATGGAGGATCGAATGTAATTTCTACTTTGCAGTTTTTGACACCTTCGATTGCTGTTATTTTTTGTTCTACTTCTACCGGCAGGCTCTCTGCAGCCGGGCAATTGGGTGCGGTAAGTGTCATTAGTACATGCACATGGTTTTCCATATCTACATTCACTTCGTAGATTAATCCCAGTTCGTATATATTTACGGGTATCTCAGGGTCATAGATCGTTTGTATCTGACTGATAGCCTCGTCTTTTATTTCCATGAATGATTTATCTTGCATTCTATTTTTTATTTTATCTTAATTTACTTGTTATTCATCTTCTAGCTCACTAAAATACTCGTTTACAAAGGGCTTCATAGATTTTGTAACATTATCGGTATAAAAGTTAATTAGTAATCCTTGTGGTTTCTTTAATAATTTCATGTAAGTCAATAATTGTGCTTCGTGTACAGGAAGTATATTTTCTATAGCTTTAAGTTCTACGATTATCATATCATCCACAAGTAAATCTAATCTGAGTTCGGTATTCATAATAATATTATCGTAGTAGACGGGTACTGATAATTCTTTTACAACTTGATGTTTGTTTTTTTCTAATTCATATTTTAAACAAGTGGCATAAACGCTTTCTAATAATCCAGGTCCTAGTGCTTTGTGCACTTTTATTGCGTACCCAATAATCTCATACGATAACTGTGTAATTTGTTTTTTAGTCATAGACTTTTATTTTTTAACCAT
>DAOQII010000073.1:0-7781 GCA_035339455.1 Chitinophagales bacterium | reverse complement strand
TAAGTCATTAAGATAATTAAGAATGCCCTTCATGTAACTTAACTTCTTAATGGTTCACTTTTTAATATTGTATCTGTTTTTTTTAACCATTAAGTCATTAAGATAATTAAGAATGCCCTTCATGTAACTTAACTTCTTAATGGTTTATATTTTTAACTGCTTCTAATTTCATATTTTTAATCATATTCACTAAGCCGTTTGCACGGGTTGGTGAGAGATGTTCTTTTAATCCTATTTTTTCTATAAAGTACAAATTAGCTTCAGCTATATCTTTTGGAGAATGTCCGCTCAAAACTTTCACCAATAAGCCTACAATCCCTTTTGTAATGATGGCATCAGAATCTGCGTAGAAGAACAGCTTATCTTCTTTTTTTTCGGCATGCAGCCAAACCCGGCTCTGACAGCCATGAATTCTGTTTTCTTCGGTTTTATATTTTTCATCCAAAGGTTGTAATGATTTACCATAGTCAATAAGGAATTCGTATTTGTCATTCCAATCTTCATACATGGAAAAATCGTCAATAATTTCGTCTTGTATCTCGTTAATACTTTTCATCATTTGTTTATTTATCAGAACGGTGTATAACTACCTGCGGGAAAGGAATTTCAATATTGTTTTGTTTGAACTTTTCATAAATGGACATGCGAATCTGACTCTTATAATTTTCTGCCCTGAACGTATCATTCAACCAAAATAATAAAGTCAGCTGAATAGAAGAGTCTAAAAAATCGGCTAAACGAGCTATTGGAATGGGTGTTTTATTAACCTTATCGTGTTCAGTAGCAGCATCTGTCATTAGTTGCATAGCAAATTTTATGTCAGCATTATAGGATACTCCAATAGATATTTCAAATCTTGAATCTCGTTCACCATGAGTCCAGTTTACAATTTCACTTTTAGTCAACAATGAATTTGGAAGAATGATATATTTGTCTTCCCTTGTAATGGCTTGTGTAGTACGCAGATTGATTTGTTGTATTGTGCAAATTATGCCATTGGTTTCGATGATATCACCAACTTTCACTGTAGAATCCAGCAAAATGATAATTCCGGAAATATAATCATTAAATAAGTTCTGAATTCCTAAGCCTACGCCAACTAAGATGGCAGACGAACCGATTAGGAGAACAGATAAATTCAGTCCTAAAATTTCCAGGATAATAATCATCATGATGATTACTAATATGTATTTTGTAAGCGTATAAATTGTGTATTTTTTTGCTGAGTCAAAGTGTTTTGTATTATATATCGATTTTTTTGTAATTTTTATAATTAAATAAAAAATGATGATAGTGACTGCAATTAAAAAAACAGATGCAACTTCCAGCTCATGTTTGCCATAAATGTGAATTTTGTAGTCAATTATTTCTTTTATATAGTTCATCATCTTTTATTATTTAATACGCCGTTCTCCGGCATTCTAAAATCAATAATTTTTGTTTTTCATAAAAACATCAAGTCGTTTGTCAGTCTTTTTAGTCAGATAATTTTGGAAGAAAGTGGAGCCTCCTAATAAAATTCCTGTAAACCCAAATGCTTGTTTGCTCCATTTTTTGAAATCAAAACTATCCGTATGTTTGATGATTAGCCCATCACGAAATTCAAAAACAGCATGTATATCATTCACAACTTTCTTTCCAGTTAGAGTAAAAGTATACGTTGCCACCCAGTGTGCATTTCCATTAGTTTCGTTAGCTTCAATTCCATCAAAAATTAAATCTAAATCTTTGCTGCCTGATAACAACATGTGCCACATAGCACCTGCTTTTTTACCTTTTAAATTTTTAAAAACAGCATCATTAAATTCCACTTCTGGATGATAACAGGCTTGCATAGTTTTCCAGTCTTTTTGTTGAAAAGCTGTATAAAATTTTTGAATTAATAGTTCATTTTTATTCATACTCAATTGTTAGTTCAACATTTTATTTGCTTTCAAAATTCCATCATAAAGTAGATCAATTTCTTCTTTCGTATTGTAAAATGCAAATGATGCTCTGCATGTACCTGGGATTTTATAATAATCCATCACTGGTTGCGCACAATGATGTCCGGTGCGAATGGCAATGCCCAAATTATCTAAAATAACACCCACGTCATAAGGATGTATTCCATCTAACAAAAATGATATTACCGAAGATTTCTCTTCTGCAGTTCCATAAATCTTCAGTCCGTCAATTGCAGTTAATTTTTCAGTAGCATATTGCAACAATTCATTTTCATAATTTTTGATATTGTCTAATCCAACATCTTGCACATATTTGATAGCACTACCTAATGCGATACAACCGGCAATATTGGGTGTGCCTGCTTCAAACTTAAATGGCAAATCATTGAACACCGTTCCTGAAAATGAAACAGATTTTATCATATCGCCGCCACCTTCAAAAGGAGGCATAGCATTTAGAATTTCTTCTTTGCCATACAATATTCCAGTACCTGTAGGGCCGTATATTTTATGTCCGGAGAATACTAAAAAATCACAATCTAAGGCTTGCACGTCTATGCTGAAATGTTGTATTGCCTGGGCTGCATCTATCAAGATTTTTGCTCCGTTTTGATGGGCAATTGATATCAATTCTTCAATGGGATTGATGGTGCCTAATGCATTAGAAACATAAGTGACGGCTACTAATTTTGTTTTGGATGTGATGATTTTTTTCGCATCTTCCAATAAAATCGTGCCGTCTTGCTGAAGCGGAATATATTTTAAAGTACATTTTTTTTCTTCACACAACATCTGCCACGGAACAATATTAGAGTGATGCTCCATTTCCGTAACTACAATCTCGTCGCCTTCGTTAATGAATTTCCTTCCAAAGGTATATGCCACTAAATTGATACTGTCTGTAGTTCCTTTGGTATAAATAATTTCGTGCTCGTGTTTGGCATTGATAAAATGTTGTATTTGCCTGCGCACTTGTTCATATAAATCAGTGCCAATTTGCGATAAATAATGCACACCTCGATGGATATTGGCATATTGATGTTCGTAGTAAAAACTTTCTGCATCAATTACACTTTTAGGTTTCTGTGTAGATGCGCCATTGTCTAAATAAACGAGTTGTTTCCCACGAATTTTTTCGCTTAAGATGGGGAAGTCGTTGCGTATTTTATTTATATCTAACATTGTTTGTTTTATTCGTCATTTCGACGATAGGAGAAATCTGTTCAATTTATTTAGTGCTATCCATTTCGAGATTTCTCGCTGCGCTCGAAATGATGTGCATTATAATTCAATCTTCAATAATTCTGCTATTCGTTTTTCTAATTTTTCTTTTAAGGGTGTGTAATTTATCTTATCAATTACTTCTTCGCCAAAGGCAAATACTAATAAACTTTTTGCCGCTTCTTTGCCAATACCGCGAGCCTGCAAATAGAATAATTCGCTGTCTTCAATTTGTGAAGATGTGGCTCCATGTGAGCATTTTACATCATCAGCAAAAATTTCCAATTGTGGCTTCGTATAAATATTAGCATCATTGCTCAATAAAATATTCCGGTTGCTCTGAAATGCATTCGTTTTTTGTGCAGCTTGCGCCACTACAATCTTTCCATTAAACACCCCCGTAGATTTTCCTCCCAAAATACCTTTATACAACTCATAACTTTCGCAGTTGGCTACGTTGTGTTTGACTAAAGTCCTGTTGTCCACATGTTCTTCATTCAGCAATAAATACAGCCCGTTCATGTGTGTTTCCGCTCGCTCTCCATTGACATCGAACTGCGAAACATTGCGAATAATTTTACCTGTAAATGTAATGGTCGTGCAATTGCAAACAGAATTCTTGGCTTGTGTAACAATGAGATTGTCGGTAATATTGGAAGTGTCTCCCGCATCTTGTATTTTATACCATTCCAATAAAGCTTGTTCTGCAATGTCCACTTCTGTAACTGTATTAATATATGTTGCTTGTGTTTCATAGTTCAGATAATATTCGGCAAATTTAGCTTGTACATTTTTGCCGATTTTTAGCTTGTTTTTTACATTGATGACATTGCTTGTGTTCGTATTGATATAGAAAATTTCAATGAGCTCATCTGCAATTACCTGATCTCCTATTTCTAAAAAAATACCATTGTTTGAAAATGCATTATTCAGTTCTATCAAAAAGTTGCTGCTGTTGCTTTCAGCGCTGTTATTTTGATTCCAGAAATTAATTTTCGGGTGATAGATTAATGCAGATAATTCATCATGAAAAATACCATCTACAAAAACCAGCTTATTTTTACTTATGGAGTGTGCTTCAACAAATTCTTTTGCAATTTCTTTTCTTTCAATTTGTATAGCCGGAGTAAATCCTTGCTGTAAAATTTTATTGTAATACGTGTATTTCCATTCTTCTTGCTTCATTGTCGGAATGCCTATTTCAATAGCATTTTGCAAAGATGCATGCTGATTCTTGTCTTTGACAGTTGGCAGTATATTTTCTAGTTCTTCTTTCATTGTTTTTTGTTTTACGTCATTTCGACGATAGTAGAAATCTGTTCAATTTATTTAGAGCCATTCAATTCGAGATTTCTCGCTACACTCGAAATGACGGTGCTCATTACACTACTACATTTTCAAACTCTTCATATCCTTTCTCTTCTAATTCTAAAGCCAAGGATTTATCCCCGGTTTTTACAATTTTTCCATCGTACATGACATGCACAAAATCTGGGACAATATAATCCAACAAACGTTGGTAGTGAGTGATGACGATAAACGCATTTTCTTTGGTATGCAATTTATTTACGCCATTGGCTACGATGCGCAACGCGTCAATATCCAAACCGGAATCAGTTTCATCCAGGATGGCAAGTTTGGGATTGAGCATGGCCATTTGGAAAATCTCATTCCGTTTTTTCTCGCCACCAGAAAATCCTTGATTAACAGATCGGGAAATAAAATCTTTTTTCATCTCTACTAATTCCATTTTCTCGCGCATCATTTTTAGAAATTCATTCGGTGGCATTGGTTCTTCACCTTTTGATTTTCGTATTTCGTTGATGGCAGCTTTCAAGAAATTAGCATTGCTCACACCCGGAATTTCTACCGGATACTGAAATGCAAGAAACAGACCCGCTTGCGCTCTTTCATGTGCTTCGAGTTCCAATAAGTTCTGCCCGTCAAATTCGACAGTGCCTTGTGTGATTTCATACCCTTCTTTTCCGGCTAATACATTGCCTAAGGTAGATTTTCCGGTACCATTGGGTCCCATGATGGCGTGTATTTCTCCTTTATTGACTTCCAAAGAAAAACCTTTCAAGATTTCTTTGTTGTCGATAGATACGTGTAAGTTGTTTATTTTTAGCATGGTTGTTTATTTTAATCCAGCAATGAAGCGGAATGATTTTATTTTTTTAGTAATTCTATAAATTCGTTGATATTTATTATTGTTAATGAAGGAAAGTTGATTTGTTTTACAGTGTTGAAATGTTTGTCATTCGTAACTAAAATAGCATTGTTTTGTATGGCGCAATCCACAAATTTGTTGTCATCTAAATCTTTATAAATTAATTGCCATTTATAATGAATATGAGAAAATTTAGTTGTCGGATTAATAGTGATAGCATTAATAAATGATTCTGATGTTTGAAGATTGTATTTGCTTTTTAATACTTCTTCATATTCTAAGACTATTTCATTTGAAATGCACAAGGCAAACGCGTTATTAAAATAAGCTTCAATTATCGTATGATAGGTAGAAGTATTTGCCAATGCACTTACAATAATATTGGTATCTAAAACAACGTGTAGCATTACTTTTCATTCAGCCAGTTATCGAAATCAGTTTGCTTATAATTCTTTTCATTAGCAACTTTTGAAGCTTCGTTAACCGCTTTTTTTAAAAAGTATCTGGAGAGCATAAGTTTGATTTCCAGCAAATCTTCTTCCTCTACGCCGGTGGCGTATAACTTTAACAACTCTAATTGCAAGTTGCTTAAATTTGGTTGAATAGTTGAGGTGCTCATCTTTATTACTTTTAAAGTTACTAATTTTTTTTGTTTCACGCAAAGATGCAAAGATTTCTAATTTATTTTTTACCGCAATGTTCGCAATGTTGATTCGCAATGTTCACAGAGATTTTGCATTGTGCCTAATGTCATTTTTTAGTGTACTTTGTGGTTTCATTTTATTTGTCTGAACTGTGATTGTTATGTTTAATTTGATTGTTATGTTTTTGGTGATTCATTTAGGATGAATATTATGTCTCTAATTTTATTTGTCATTATAATTGGATACTCATACTTATGTATAAACTTAATTAAGTTTTCAAAAGTATTTTTATCTGAATTTGTATAATGGTCCTCTTGTATTCCACAGCATAAGAATGAATTTTTAATTCCATTTTTATCTTCAATCTTAATTATCTGAATAAAATTGGGCATTGTGAATTGAATAATTTTAATAAAAGGAAATAAGAGAAAGGATAGAATGTTATTTAGAATTTCCCATTTATGCATGTTATTTTGAATTTGTAATAGGTTGGTTGTCTCGAATAAATTTGGGATAAATGAGATTGATTTAAGTTCTGTTTTATCAATAAGCTCTGTTTTATTAAATAATAAATTAGATTTAATAACCTTGATTGATTCTTTTTCAATATATACTGAATTATCACCAAAAAGAATTAGAACTGAAATTCCTAAACAAAAAAATAATGAAATAATGAGTATCGTTAATGGTATTAGGTTAATATAGAACAAGAATATAAAAGCTAAACCTATTAAAATTGGATAATAAAAACAAGATTCAATATCACTTTTAAACTCTTTCATTTTCAAATTTTCTAATTATCAAATCTTCAAATTATTTACCCAACACTTCCTTCCAAACTTATCTCCAATAATTTTCTGGCTTCTACGGCAAATTCCATCGGTAAGTGATCCATTACCTCTTTGCAAAATCCATTTACAATCATAGCTACGGCAGTCTCTTCATCTATCCCTCTTTGCTCGAAATAAAACAACATATCTTCGCCAATTTTTGAAGTGGTTGCTTCGTGTTCTACCTTAGAACTGTTGTTGCTTATTTCTAAATACGGAAATGTATGCGCACCGCACTGGTCGCCCATCAATAAGGAATCACATTGTGAAAAATTACGGGCATTTTCCGCTTTGTGATGCACTTTCACCAGTCCTCTATAACTGTTTTGCGATTTTCCGGCAGAAATACCTTTCGATACAATGCGGCTTTTTGTGTTTTTGCCAATGTGAATCATCTTCGTTCCGGTATCGGCTTGCTGAAAATTATTGGTAACTGCCACCGAATAAAACTCACCAATGCTATTATCTCCTGCTAAAATACACGACGGATATTTCCATGTTATTGCGGAACCTGTTTCTACTTGCGTCCATGAAATTTTTGAATTATCGCCTTTACATATACCCCGTTTGGTAACAAAATTATAAATACCGCCTTTTCCGTTTTTATCGCCCGGATACCAGTTTTGTACTGTACTGTATTTTATTTCCGCATCTTTCAATGCAATCAACTCTACCACAGCAGCATGTAGTTGGTTTTCGTCGCGCTGTGGAGCGGTGCATCCTTCCAAATAAGAAACATAAGCACCTTCATCAGCAATTAACAACGTGCGTTCAAATTGCCCGGAACCTGCAGCATTGATACGGAAATACGTACTCAGTTCCATAGGGCAACGCACACCTTTTGGAATATAACAAAAAGAACCGTCAGAAAACACTGCACTGTTCAGCGCAGCATAAAAATTATCTTTTTGCGGCACTACCGTCCCGATATATTGTTTTACTAAATCGCCATGTTCTCGGATGGCTTCAC
>DAOQII010000072.1:0-9975 GCA_035339455.1 Chitinophagales bacterium | reverse complement strand
TTCCCGTATTGTCCGCAAGAACCATTTGGTGTATAGGATGAATCTATGATTGGTTTTCCATTTATAATAGAAAACAAATCAGAAACATAAAAACCGCCACTACTTCCACATAAAATTGAAGCATAGTTTCTAATATTCAAGCTATCACCATTGATAGCTATATTATTAACAGGATTTGTCAAACTATCCAATGCAGCCTCAACAACCGGTACTATAAAGGAATTTACAATCGAATCATTCGCATTTAGATTTTCTATTTTTACTGAATCTAATGCGTATGTAACGCTAACGCCATTTGCTTCTTTTTTGCAACTAAACATAAAACAAGTTGCGATGAGTATTGATAAGAATAGTATTTGCTTCATTTGATTAATCTTTCAACAAATTTAGCAAACATACATTATTAAAATTAAAACAAATCCTTCAGTTTGTAGAACAATCCGAATTTAACTTTACTTGTAAATTACTGAAATTAAACTACTTACAACTTATAATTTAATAAGATCTCGTATCTTGTTTGGGTACATAATCACATGATTTTGGGTATTACCCACCCCCAGCCCCTCCAAGTGGTGAGTTTATGGTGTGCTTGCTTAAAACAGTTTCCTTTTTGGGGACTTGTTGTTTATTATGCCACGTAGTGGCGACACCTTTCATTTTGGCACAAGAAGCTAACGCACGCCCCTGCGATTCATTCTTGCGCCAGTTTGGGGTATTCTTATAACTCTTTACGGTTCGTAGTTTGTTGGTTACAAACCAACAAAGGCGAACGTAGTGAGCAAGGGACATATCATTATTTTTATTTTGAACTCATGTTCTTATATAATCACAGGATGATGATTTATGTATATTAATAGGTAATTTTTTTGTCAATAAGTATTGTTTGATAAGATTTGCCAAATTTGATTGGTTTCAGGTGAAACCGATGAATGCACTTAGTCTGTAGAGATATAAATGATGTAATTGTGCAGTAAAATAACTAGGGATACTTAATGTCTGAAACAAAGTAGGCTATCTTCTAATATATTCAGAAGAATAACAATCAAAACATTCATCGTATAGATACAATTTATTCCCTACTATCTTATATGAACAAATTGGGTTATTAGACTGCATTAACATGGTTCGAGTTTCATGGTCATAAATTGAAACAGCTTGTCCAATTGTATATGTTATATCCTGCGTTAGGATATCGTTGGTGTAAAATTGTATTTTATCTGCCGTAATATTAATTGATTGTGAATATCCTCTTGTGGCAGGAGTTTCAGTGCCACCTGTAATACCTCCACTTGAACTTAACCATTCCCATCTTCCTGTTAAATCATTTTGATTATATGAACCCTTAATTGCATCCTTCTTACAAGAAAGAAAAATAGTTAGCACGGAAATAATAAGTAAAAATCTCATGAAATTTAATTTAGGTTGAAAATTATTTTTTTTAAAGATAATAAGATTAGACAAATTTGTCAAGTTTTTTAGTCAAAAAAATATTTTTTCTAATACACTTGGAATAATGATATAATATATAATTATATCAAGTGTGGACACCTGACAAAATGCAAAGAGTTTACGGTTTGCATGCTTATAACTGTTTCCTTTTTTTTGGGGGAACTGATTGAATTGGTTCTGCCACGTAGCGGCAATACCTTTTTAATAAACACTTTTACCATAATAACAAGCCACGTAGTGGCGGCACCTTGCATTTTGGGCTCGTTTGGGTATTGACCTACTCCAACATAGTTTAATACTTGAATTCAGCAAGCATGTAAAAGCTTAGACTATTGTCACAACTTTCATATCTGTACCTTACCTAACTGTATTTTTGATAAAGTCTTGTATCTTACATCGGCTTTAAGTCATGAGAAGATTTTTTCCACTGTCTCATCCCGATATTTCGACACTGAAAATGCAACTCTTAGCCTTTGCTGATCAGGTGCAGCAGTTTTGCTATTTAGACAGCAATAATTATCCCAACTATCCGTATTCTACTTTTGGCTCTTTATATGCCATAGATGCGATAGACAGCTTAAGCGTACATCATGATTGTCTTGCCCAATTTGAAGCCTTTCAGCAAAAAAACAAGGATTGGCTTTTTGGCTATTTATCTTATGACCTGAAAAACGAAATTGAATCCAATTTACATTCTCTCCATTTTGATGGCATTCAGCATCCTCTGTTGCATTTTTTCGTGCCGAAATATCTGGTTAAAATAGAAAAGAATAAGATCGAAGTTGGTGTGTATGGCAATAACGATATCGAGATTAAACACAACTTAGCGCATTTTTATAACATATTAGAAACACCAAAATCTTCTTATAACTTTCAAATTACAAATTACAAATTACCCCAAATTCAACAGCGTTTTTCTAAACTAGATTATCTTGAAACCATCGATAAAATTAAAGCACATATCGTGCGCGGCGATATGTATGAAATGAACTTGTGCCAGGAATTTTATGCTGAAAATACTACTATACATCCCATAGCCACATTCAATAAACTCAACACTCTTTCTAAAGCTCCGTTTACTTCTTATTTTAAAAATCAGGAAAATTACTTGCTCTGTGCATCACCGGAGAGATTTTTGAAACGACAAAAAAACAAACTGATTTCTCAGCCCATAAAAGGCACCCGCAAGCGAGGTAGTACTGAGGCAGAAGACAAACAAATAAAACAAGATTTATTTTTCAATGAGAAAGAACGCAGCGAGAATGTGATGATAGTCGATTTGGTGCGCAATGATTTTTCGCGTATTGCTCTGGATAATACAGTTGATGTAGAAGAGCTGTTCGGCATTTATTCTTTTGAACAAGTTCATCAGCTTATTTCAACGATTACTTGTCGCATTGCCCCGCAGGCTACATTCTCAGACATTATTCGTGCTACATTCCCGATGGGCAGCATGACGGGTGCGCCAAAAATTTCTGCCCTGCATATTATCGAAAGTTTAGAGAAAACAAAGCGCGGGTTATTCTCGGGCTGCGTGGGTTATATCACGCCAAACGGCAATTTCGATTTTAATGTGGTCATACGAAGTATCTTGTATAATTCAGCAAAAAAATACCTGTCTATTCAGGCGGGCAGCGCCATTACAATAGATTGCAATGCCGAACAAGAATATGAAGAATGCTTGTTGAAAGCACAGGCGATGTTCAAAGCGCTTAATGCTTAATGTGGCAGTTTGTCTTTTATCAATCCATAGCAGAACGTGCCTAATAATGCCGAAAGCAAAACGACAACGAAAGCGAAAAATCCGCCACCGATTAAAATAAAAATAGGTCCCGGACATGCTCCCACCAATGCCCAGCCCAAGCCAAACAAGATGCCACCAAATATGCTGGCTTTATACGTGTTGGGCTTCGGCTCAATTACTATTGTTTGTCCATCCGAAGATTTTAAGGATGTGCGCTTGATAAACTGTACGATGAGTACGCCTAAAATTACCGCGCTGCCGATGATGCCATACATGTGGAACGACTCGAAACGGAACATCTCATAAATGCGAAACCAGGATATCACTTGCGCTTTTGCCAACACGATGCCAAAGAATATGCCGAGTAATAAAAATTTGAGATTCTTCATGGTGTTAAAATAAGTGTGGGATGATTAAAAAAGTCATGATTAATCCGCCGATAAAAAAACCGGCAACTGCTACTAACGACGGCAATTGCAAATCGGATAAACCGGATATGGCATGCCCGGAAGTGCAGCCGTTAGCCCAGCGCGTACCGAAGCCGATTAGAAATCCGCCAACAATAAAGATGGCTATATTTTTTAAGGTGAATGTCTGGAAAATCTCTGAGGGCTCAAATGACTGATTAGCCTGTATATTCAATTGTTGAAGTGCATTCGCTGTTTTATCGGAAACGACAACCGCTTCTCCCGCGTAAAGAAAATGAAACGCTATAAAGCCACCGATGATACTTCCTAAAATATAAACCAATAACCAAGTTTCCTGTTTCCAGTTATACTTAAAAAAATCAGAAAAATTCCCGGCGCCAAGCATGGAGCATGTTGTTTTTAACCCGGTGGAAACTCCGAATCGTTGACCGAAATACAACAATAAAAACAAGTTGAGCGCAATGAGCGGACCTGCCACATACCATGCCCAGGGTTGAAATAAAAATGCTTGCATTTGCAACTAATTTAAAACACTAAAATAAGATTGCAATGTTAATGCAATGCTTTGTAAATGTTATAAGTATTGGTAACTACTATGAGTATTCCAACTAATCTTAGAAGTGTTTTAGGCTGAATAAATTTGATGATATAAGCGCCAATCGGTGCGGCAACAACACCGCCTGCAATTAAGCCCAAGATAATTTTCCAGGAATCAATGCCTACCAATAAAATAAAAACACCTGTAGATGCAAAGGTGATAAAAAACTCTGCCGTGTTCACGGTGCCGATAACTTCTTTGGGTGAGTTGCCTTTATCAATCAAATTGGACGTAACAATCGGCCCCCATCCTCCGCCGCCAATCACATCTAAGAATGCCCCGATAAACCCTAAGTAAGGGGCATATTTCAAGGCTGTATTTTTGAACTCAAATTGTCGGAAGCTTTTAATCAATATCCAAATACCAAGCAATAATAAATAGGCAGAGATAAAAGGCTTTACTGCTTTCCCGTCGATATATTTCGAAATTAATACCGCAGCGATAATTGCAGATATCACACCTGAAATGACCAATCTGAAAAAAAGTTTCTTGTCTATATTATTCATGGCAATATGCGATAAGCCGGATACGCCTGTGGTAAATACTTCTGAAGTGTGGACGCTTGCCGTTACCAATTTTTGCGGGATGCCGAAGCTCTGCAACAGCGTGGAACAGCTTACACCATAAGCCATACCTAAGGCACCATCAATTATTTGAGCCACGAAACCCGCGAGGCAAAACAAGAGAAATTCTTTATCTATAGAAAATGACGAAAGTGGGTTGGGATGCGTGGAGAAAATTTTCCAAACCAGGAACGCGATTAAACTGACTTTAAGCAAGACGATTAATCCGGCTATATGCTTTAAATTGATTTTTTCCATATTGTATTTATTTATTCCGGTTTTACTTTTTTACTGATGCTAAAATTATTGATGAATGTAATTCTCATAATATGTCTGTTGTACATTTTATCTCCGCTGCTGAGCTGCTGTAACCAAAAAATATAGCTCAGTTCTATACCAATTTTCTTGTTGAAATTGTATTGAAATGCAGTAATTACCCGATTTTGGTCGAAAATATTTTTGCCTACACTCTTACCTGCATTAATCATGATCTCGTCCGCCAGTTTCAGTTTAATTTCTTTTTCATCTTTCTGAAAAGGTGAATATTCCAAGCCCAGCTGATATCTGAACCGACAGGATTTATTGTATCCGTCTAAACGTTCCGTATATGCTGCATTTGTTTTTTGCTGAAACCGACCTTCAATTTTATAGCGATGATTCACGGCAAACCGTGAATTGATTCTTTGCTTGGCACTTATTTCTAAAAAAGGTCTGAATTCTGATGCAATTAATTTGCTGGTGTTAATGGCATCATTTGCGCCATTTGCAAAATAGGCGAATCCCAAACCCACAAACCATTTCGATTTAAATTCTTTTCCGGCCACACTTCGTACATAAAACTGATGTTGTTTTAGTACAGGAGCAACCCATGTTCGTTCTTCTGCTTCAGTTTTTAATTTTATATCCTTAGGCAACTGCAAATTCAGTTGATAACGATACCAAACCGATCCTTGTTTAATATGTGATTTTTGAGCAAAAACATTAATTAAACCCAAAAAGAAAAAAAATGTAAGAGTAAGAGAATGTCTAAACATGTAAAAATATTTTTGCAAATCTATAAACTCTACATAAAATATAGACTATTAGAAATAATGATAATAATTTAGTAACTTTTATCGATTATAACATCAAAAAGTTCAAATGATAAAATAAACTATTTGAATAATGTAGTATTAGATAGTATTAAAACTAAAAGAATCTAAAGAGTGAACCTACTGTTTCTTTTTAGGTTTGATATGCACGTTGTCGTATTCTTCGTGCATGATGTCTTCTTTGTAGAAGTAATTATTTTGCTTATCCAAGCGATTTGTAAAATTTGAATAGCTTTTATTTTCAGGCTTCGTCCACAGGCATTCTGCTATGGCAATCAAGCGTGGAAATACTTGATTTTTGAGCTGATTTTCTGTTTCTATATATGCTGTCCATACACAAGCCTCGCCACCCAAAACTTTATCGGCATGCGATTTCAGCTTGCTCAAAGGATTAAATTTATAGGCTTTATCCAGAGGCAAGTACAAATAAACGAAGTTCTTTTTTTCTTCATCCCAGTATTGCATATAATCCAGATAACAAAACTGACGCGGTGCCAGTATCACCGGATTCCCGTTTTTTGCAGCCTTTATAGCAGCCTTGTTATTCCGCCAGCTCATCACCACGATGTCTTTATCAATTTTATCATCTGCAATCTCTCCCCAACCTATAATTTTCTTGTTTTTAGTTGCCAGATATTTTTGTATTTCCTTGGTAAAATATGTCTTTATTTCCGTCACATTTTTTAAGCCCTGTTTTACTTGAATATCTTTTGCTTCAGCACTTTCTTTCCAATGCTTGGTGTTTACCTCGTCGCCGCCTACATGAATATACGGAGATGGAAATAAAGTGCAAACTTCATCCAATACATCTTTAACAAATCGCATAGTGGTATCATCCGGGCATAAAATATCAGCTTTAATTCCCCACGATTGCGGCAAATCTATAGTTTGATTATAGCAACCCAAATATGGATATGCAACGATAGCGGCAGAGCTGTGTCCGGGCATATCAATTTCCGGGATAACCGTAATGAAACGTTCTTTGGCATATTGCACAATGTCTTTAATTTGCTCCTGAGTATAATATCCTTTGCGTTGTGCATTTGTCGTTTCTGTCAGCTTAGGATATTTTTTTATCTCGATGCGCCAGCCTTGGTCATCCGTTAAATGCCAGTGAAATGTATTGAGTTTCAATTTTGCCATGGCATCCAAATAGGATTTCACCACATCCACATCAAAAAAATGTCGAGCTACATCCAGATGAAAACCACGATAGGCAAAAGCGGGTTCGTCTTTAATTTCCATACAAGATAAAGCCGAGTTTGTAGAATCAAAATTAATAAGCTGCATGAGCGTCTGTACGCCATAAAACAATCCTGCATTGGAAGAAGATGTAATAGAGATTTGTGTCGGCTGAATTTTCAATTCATAACCGTCATTAGGAATCGTATTTTCTTTCAATAAATTGAGAAACAAAAGATTATTTGAAAACTGAATCTGCGGTATATTTTCCGATTTTAGGAAAGAGCTTAGTTGATTTTGTACATATTTGGTATCATTGTCGCCACGTGTAATTTTCACTTCAATGCCTTTTTTATAAGTAAACTTACCTTCTGAAAAATGAATGGAATTGGGTTGTGGTGTCAGGTTAATTTCGCCTGCAAAAAGTGCATTTCCCAAATAACTAACCAACATAAAAAGTGCTATCCTGATGCTACTCATCATACGTGTATTATTTCGTTTTATGTTCACAATTTTGTTTTGAACAATTACCATATAAAGTCAGAGAATGTGTTTTGATGCGCTGTTGAAAGGTATCTCCTGCGGTAGTTTTTACTTGTTGCAATCGCGGGTCACAAAATTCAAAAACCTTACCACAATCAATACAAATCAGATGGTCGTGATTGCGGTTGCCATAAGCTTTCTCATAAATTGCAGAATTTTGACCAAACTGATGTTTCGTGACCAACTCGCAGTTTACCAAAACCTCGAGAGTGTTATATACCGTAGCCCTGCTGACATTAAATCGCTTTGTTTTTAACTGGATATATAATTCTTCAGCGTCAAAATGATCATCTCTGGCATAAATTTCTTCCAAAATAACATTGCGTTCCTGTGTTTTGCGCTGGTTATTATTCTCGAGATAATTTGCCAGAATGTGCTTGGCCTCTTTTACAATTTTATCATCGTTAGTCATCGGCACAAAAATAAGTAAAATTACAGCGAAAGTACTTGTAAAATAGGGTATTAATGCGATTATATGTTAAATTTCAAGTAGAATATATCAAGTGTTCCAAGACAATGAGCTGGAGATAAGTATTATCTTTGAATGGTATCAACCTAATGGAAATTCACAATTTATATCTGATTCGTGTTTTCAAAAAGAGCAAATGGCTTTTTACTGCCATCTTGCTGTTTATTTGTTTTCAGACTTATTTTTTTATCAAGCGAGAATACTCATTCCCATTTTTTGTATGGGATATGTACTCGAGAACAGAACAAGTAACCGATACCATAGTACGAAATGAAATTTATATTGACGATACCTTGCTCAATACAACCCGTCTTTCGATATGGCAAGATGCAGTGCTGACAAACACATTTAAAGCTTATTGGGTCTTACACGAAAATGGAAACCAGGATCCGGTGCATGGTTTGGTTAGCCGCAGAACGGCTGCTTTTTCTTCTGCATGGCAAGAGAAAATCAGCTATAATATTGAAAATAATAAATGCGATATAGCAAAGTTTCCGGGTTGGATTTTTGGCTATATCCAGGAAATTACACACAATCAAATTCAGGAAATTTCTTTTGAAGAATCAACTTATTTGTACAATCGGGAAACAACCACGTATACTAAAACCGGGAACAAGGTATTATTTGAAATTTATAAGAAAGACAAATGACGAGGCTCTATTACATGAATCGATATAGTTATGCCCGTTTGGTTTTCGGTTATTTTCTAATTTTAGTGTTGTATAAAATACAGGCCACCGAATATTTATTTTCTTTGAAAGGTGCACCGTTGAAAGGGCATGATGTAGATTATGCGTATTTGATATTTTTAGCCACGGGCATTCCACAGTTTATCATCAGTCATACTTGGACGTGCGTGTTGTTTGATTGCGGCACTTTGATATTATTACTGGCTTGTCTGTTTTCAGATAAATACCGGCATTGGTTTGCGCGTTTTTTTATCTTGTTTTTTTTTACACAACGACTCACGCTCGAAATTTATGCCAACTCGCATACGAAGAGTATCAGCTGTTTGCTATTTGCATTTTTACCATTTTGTTTCAAAGATGAAGATATTTTTGAACTGTTAGTCGGCTTCGGCAGATACTTTTTGCTATTTATATTAATCAGTGCGGCTTATCATAAACTGACGAATGGTGCATTACTCACGAGTGGAAATTTTGTGAATCAGTTAATCAATCAACATACCGATCTGGCTATCCTGCAACCCACACATATTAGCTATAAGGTTGCACATTATTTGATATTGCATCCTGTGCTGGCCAATTTTTTATTCAAATTATTGTGGGTGGCACAACTTACCTTTATCGCAGGAATTTTTACCAAACAGTACGATCGTTATTTATGGATAATATTAATGGCATTTGCTGTCAGCACATATTTTATTATGCGTATATACAACTTCGATATCACCGTATTAGGATGTAGTTTGTGGTTTTATAAGACGATTAAAAATTAGCCTACAAACCTGAGTTCGGGTTAATGTTTCAGTTTATAAACAGTTGATTTTTTTTATCAACTACCACCACCTACTATCTTCCATACCGCTTCTGCGCATTTTTCGCCATCTATGGCGGCACTCATAATACCTCCGGCATATCCTGCACCTTCGCCACATGGAAATAAAGATTTTATTTCAATATGCTCCAAAGTATCCGTATTTCTAGGAATCTTAACGGGGGAAGATGTGCGGCTTTCCACTCCAATAATTTGACCATTATTTGTAGCATAACCCCGCATTTTCATGCCTGCATGCTTTAGCCCTTCGTGCAAACAATAGCTAACCGAATTTGATAAAAAACTGCGCATGTCCACAGCCACGATTCCCGGTTGATAAGAAGTTGGCAGCAACTCTTTTGAAGTTTTATGCTGTATTTTTTAGCGATTTCGTACTGGGGGGATTAGGGA
>DAOQII010000071.1:0-10022 GCA_035339455.1 Chitinophagales bacterium | reverse complement strand
TTGTTATGTGTAGTTTTTAATCATTTAAACGATGTTCAATATCCATGCTCATATGTAAAATTCTAATTATTTCAATTACATTACTTTCTGATTTTTTATAAAATATTATATGAGATTTTACTTTTGATGAACGATAGCCTTTTCTGAGATGTTCAAGCGATTTACCACTTTCGAAATTGTCAGCTATATATTCTATTTCGTCCATAATTAAATTATAATATCTGTCTGCTTGCTCCAAAGACCAATTTTCAAAAGTATATAACCAAATCTTGTCAATATCTTCATTTGCTTTTTCACTTATTTCGTATTTCATTTTGGTAAGTGTCTTGTATGAAGTCTTTTCAAGTTTTCTTGTCTATTAAAATTCTTTATCATTTTACTTTTTTCACCTACTTTTAATTCATTTATTAGAATTTTATATTTATTTTCTTCAGATTCCAATAAACGTAATGCTGTTCTAATAACTTCACTTACTGAAGAATATTTCCCTGAAGATATTTTCTCATTTACATAAGTTTCAAAATAATCTCCGAGCAAAATTGATGTATTTTTTCCCATTTGTGCAAATTTTATTGTCAAATATACCAACTTTTGGTATTGCTTCACAATATTTTATGTTAAAAAATTTAGTGGGCTTGGTGTATTTTCGATATACGGTTGCTTATCTGTATATACATATCTGTTGTTAGTAGTAAGAACAGAAAATGCAGAAATCGCCAAAGGCGATACTATGTTTTTACTTGACTTTCTAAACTGATTTGCACCAAACAACTACTTAAGCATAAAAATGCTATGCTTCTATGTGGTTTAAACTGCAAAACGGCTTACAAATTAATCTTGTTTTAGTTCATTTTGTATTGACCATTTTCCTTTCCATGTCGGAAATTGTATTGCATCTGCTAATTTTTTCAGGAATACTTGTCGTGTTACCCTTTCTGCACCCAGAGAAACCATGTGTGGCGTGTGTATTTGTGCATCTATAAATGATAATCCTTTTTTACTTAATAAGTTTGAGAGATAGTAAAGTGCAGTTTTGCTGGCATTGGGCTGCTTGCTAAACATTGATTCTCCAAAAAATGCCCTCCCAATACTGACACCATACATACCGCCAACCAATTGATGTGCTTCATCCCACACTTCTACAGAGTGGGCATAGCCCAACTCATGCAAGTTGGTATAAGCCACTTTCATCTCTTCGGTTATCCATGTGCCGTCTTGTTCCTTTCGGTCTATAGTTGCACAGTTTTCTATTACTTCGGCAAATTTTTCATCAACAGTAACCGTGAATTTTTTTTTGTTTAAAAACCTCCGGAAGGAACGGGAAACATGAAATTTTTCGGGAATAAGCAAATATCGAGGGTCGGGACTCCACCAGATTATAGGGTCATCATCATCAAACCATGGGAAAATACCTTCACTATAAGCCAGTAATAACCGCTCAGGTTCAAGATCGCCGCCAATGGCTACTATTCCTTCTTCTGCTCCTTGCGGATCGGGAAACCATAAACGATCATCTAATTGGTAAATGGGCAAAGGCGTAGCTATTTACTGTTTTCAACCGAAGCGGAAATATGCCGGTCGAGCAATGCTTCTTTCATAGGAATCAGTTCCGTTTCACTGCCGTGTTTTACGGCATATTTTCCTTTGAAATGAATAAAAAGTGAGCATTGATACGCTTGTTCGTAGGTATGATTGCAAATGGCCATCAAGGATTCAATTACCCATTCAAATGTATTGACATCATCATTATAGACTACCAGATTACATCCGGTATCGAGCAGTTCTTCAATTTCATCTAATACTGCTACTTCTTCCTGAGTATCGGGCATGGTGGAAAGCGAACGAACAGGCATACATGTAATTTCTATGCAAGATTACAAAAATTTGATAAGCCTTACAAATAAAAGAAATACAGAAATGTAATATGAAACCGTTTTAGTTCAAGTCTGCCTGTCCGGTGTTTTGCATTTCGGTGAAAGTAATTCCTGCAGGAACGTCAAAAAACCCGGATGCGAAATTTGGATGTTCGTCTAAGCTCTTTGGCAACATACTGATTTTCATGCCTTTGGCATCAAATTCTGATTTTAAAGCCAGTTTTTCCCAAACATAAACTTTACCTGCCATAGACATGCCCTTTTCACTTATAGTCATGGAATAAACTTTGCAAGATTTACCGATTACATCCGAATTGCCTTCTTCTTTCAGTTTCATTTTATCTTTCATTTCCTGCGTGAGTTTGTCAATGTCCAGATTTTCTTTTGATACCTGACTCGCATCTATTTTTATTTTATGTCCTTCTTTCTGTCCTTCGGTCCATACATACATCCATCCGTCTTTTCTCAGATTATGTGTTACCGTATTCATCGACATTATCGAGGCTTTTGTGTTGGTTAAAGATACATTGCCGTAATCGTCAAAATTATTTTCAACGGTAGCTTTTCCCATACCCATCATATCCATTTCAGAAACCAGAATGCCCGATTTGATGCCATAAATTTTGTCTGCCGAAGAGGTACTCTCTGTTGAACTGCCACTTGCCGTACCGGAAGACTGTTGCTCTTGATTGGCAGGTGTATTGTGTTTGCAAGAAATAATTGCCGAAAATGCAAAAAGTAAAAAGAAGATTTTTTTCATAGCAATAGATTTAAGTTTGAATTGAATCTTAAAGATAAAACAATTAAAATAAAAGTTGGCAAAATAAAAAGGAGTTCATTTTCTTATTTTTGGTTTCTAGCATCGCATAATTAAAAGCGTGTGATGCATCTACGACAGAACTTTATTGCGTTTTTCATACGTCATCATGCGCTAAAAATCTATTTCTCAATATAAATTCAAATAAAACCACAATGGGTAAAATTTGCAATTGGCTTTATATTCACCTGGGTAAAATAAAATTTATTTTCTGTAAGATAGTTTGTTGGAGACGATTGCAACGCTATAGCATGGCTAAGCAAAACACTAACAAAAATGAGAGGTCTATTTTTAGATCTGTTATTTCCATTTCTTGTTGTAATTATTTTACAAAATAAACATATTTTATTTAATCTTGTAGTACTGGAAAATGCAAATTTACATTGCTATCAAAGCAACGGAATTGCTTGAAAAGAGTTGTAATAAAATTAGTCTTACTAAGAGATAGTTTATGAAATATAGCTATCACTTTTCAAATGCATGACTATGCCATTCCATAAATAAATTTTGAGGATCTCGTTTGGCGCGAATTGTTTGTAGTTTTCTGAAATTTTCATCACTCAAAAATTTATCCCTTCGCTTATGCAATCCTTCGTCTGCTAATTGAATGCCTGAAGAATATTGTTGCATCTTGCCTATCTTGTCAGATGCCCAACTGGTATATTTAATAGTATCTTTCTGATGTTTCCAACATCCATACAAGGCCAAGTA
This sequence comes from Chitinophagales bacterium, assembly GCA_035339455.1. Taxonomy (GTDB): domain Bacteria; phylum Bacteroidota; class Bacteroidia; order Chitinophagales; family JADIYW01; genus JADJSS01. Next base: position 6,620 of record DAOQII010000071.1, on the reverse strand, counting down.
AATATTGTCTTCTTTGCTATAAGTCATATCCGTATCAATAGCATCCGGATACCAGTTGAGCCATAAAAAGTGTGATGGTGCCGGCGGCAGTGTGTTTGCAATCTCTTTAATATGTGGCAACAATTCATCTATAGATGCATGTGTCCACATATTATCAACACCATAGTTATAATTAGCCGGATAATGTTCCATGGTGCCTTTATATAAAAGCTCAATTCCGGGATTAAAGGCGGGTGTTCTGATAATCGCTTTTTTCTTGACTGGACTATTATCCATAAATTGTCTAGCTTCCTCAAATTCGTCTTTAGTGTCTGCAAAGATAGGTGCATATGCTTCTATCCCCGGCCCAAGCATATTCATCATGTTGCGGCTCATCAACATTTGAAACTCTACTGATTTTGGTACGCTCGGTCCTATATCATAAGCCCATCTATACACATCTTCCAGATGTTTCATGGAGAAATCATGTACAATAATAGCCTGATATTTTGGTCGCTGATATAATCTCAAATAAAATTTTACTACTACACCAAAAAAGCCGGCTCCTGCACCTCTTGCAGCCCAAAATAAATCGGCATTTTCATTTTCGTTTGCATGCACTATATCACCATCTGCCGTTACAATATCCAATGCTAAAATACTTTTACAGGCTATCCCTAATTTTCTTCCATTCCAACCGTAACCGCCTTGCAATAAATAGCCGCCTAAACATACCCCTTTGCAGTGCCCTGCCGGAAAGAACAAATCATTTTTATACAATACTTTCATCAAGTCTGAACCGCCTAAGCCCGGCTCAGCAGTTGCAGACATATCGTCTTTATTGATGGTATAATTTGTAAAATTTTTCATGGAAATTACAATACAATCATTACGCATGGCATTAGCACTAAAACTTCTGCCACCTGATAAAACTGTAACTTTTTTGCCAACCTGTTTGGCATAGCGTATAACATGAATAATATCTTCTACCGTTTTGGGTTCTGTAATTAAATCGGGTGTTCTGCCAAATCGTTGTTGGTTGTATAAGAAACCAAACATTGTTTTTTCAAAATGCGCATCTTCTTTTTGATGAATAATACCACTTATTGCCAGTGATTTTGTTTCGTGAAATTCGTGATAAAGTTCAGGCAGAAATGCGGCTAAATGATTCATTTCTTCCGAACAGTGTTTCATTAAATCATATCCAAAATTCTTAGGCAATGATTTTAGCATTTTTAATACACTTGTAACTGCCTCTGCTGCTCTGCCGTTTTTTCTGATGGCAACATATTTTCCGCCTACCCAAAAACGCGAGCGCATTTCTGAACCATTGCTTGTTCTTCTTACTTGATGAATCAAATAACCATAATCAACAGGTAAGGTAGGATGACCTAATCTTGCACAGATATAAACTGCTTTTTCTTTATAATTAACAGCATCATTTGAAAAACCAAATGCCATAGGCGATTTAAATTGAATGGCTGCATCTAAGAGGTTAGCACCAATGTATTCTTTGATAATGGAATTTCGCCCAATATAGCAAATGTCATTCCTTCCGTCTTCCCATTTTGCGGAAATATGTGCCAAAGGATGCCATAATTTATAACGATTATCCTGACAACCATGCCATCCAAACCACCAATCCCACATTTGTGGCGTTACGTTTGGCATCTCTGTTTTTACGGCTACTGCGGTGCTGCCGTCTTTTTTATTAATGGCAAAACCATTTTCAACAGGCAAATAGCCATCCGCTTCTAAATCGGTCATTTGGTCGATATCTGGTAAGGTATGCCACTCCAGCGGATTTTGTAAGGCATGGATAATTTCATCAGGAATTTTGGAAAATTCGGTAGTATAGAATTTTGAGAATTTCTCCTGCTTATCTGCTGTTGAATAGCCTAGTTGTGATTTTGACATCATACATTATTTTATGCAAAAATAGGCGGCATTAATAAATAGTCGGCTTGAATTAATTCAAGAAATTCTGTTTTTGGATTTTAATTTGCTTAGCCATTCGGCAGAAATACCCATTAGCTCGGCAATATATTTGGATGGCACTTTATGGATAATTGTCGGGAATTCTTTTATAAGGTATTGATACAATACATCAGGTTTGCAAGAAATAATTTTAAGCTTCAGATCATTTTCTTCGATGAGTGCATTGGTTAATATTTGCTCAAACAGCATTTTAATTTTAGGATCAACAGCAATTAAATTATCTAATACTATTTTGCTAATAGCCAATACTTTTGAATCACATATTGCCCGAAGTTCGCAGGAAGTTTTGGTTTGTGAAAAATAGCTGTCAATACAGGCCATAACCGGATGTAACTCATTCAGGTAGAAATTAATCGTTCTTTCAATTTCTTTATCTTCGCTAACAAAACGACATACAAAACCACCCTCCATTACATAGTATAAATGAGTATTCGTTTGTCCTGATTTTACAAGCAATTGATTAGATTTTACTTCTACCTCTTTCAACTGTAGTGTAAGTATTTCAATAGTACTCTCTGATACGCCAGCCAGCTTCAACATTTCTAATAGTTGTTGTTTTGATGAAAAAGAAAAATCCATTATGCTACTGAATTACTGCTGGCAAAAATACATGTTATACGTGGAAAACAAACTAAAACAATTGGCACCAATTTGCAGACTTTTTGGGGGACGTAATTGTGTGGCAATAGTATTCTACCATAAAAAGAAAAACAAAAATGTTGCTCGCTATTCTAGTATTTACCAGTGTTTAGCATAACAGGATACGAAGTGTGGGATGAATTAACAATAGAATTTCATTTGTTTTTCATTCCTCAACATGCGCTAAAAATCTATTTCTCAATATAAATTCAAATAAAACTACAATGGTTGTTTTTTGCAATTGGCTTTATATGCACCCTGCTAAAATAAATTATTTTCAGTAAGGTAGAGATTTTTAACACCTAACTAAATTTAATTTTTGCCCTGATTCGTTTTTGTAAGCAGCAATAGTATTTCAAATATGTACTCATGAGGCATTTTTTATCTGATTTACAACAGCAAATAAACTTAAAAAAATCTTCTTTTATGACCCCAAAAAGTGCATTTAACCGTTGAATTTGGGAATAATCCGTTTGGAAGTCTGTTTTTAAAAAGTTATGGATATATTTAGATTCCAAATCCTGTCTTTTTTTTTATTTAATTCTAACATATTGAAGAGAGAAGATAGATTATCATGGTATCTAACACTTGTAGCATCCTTTTCATATCCAATTTTCATTGCATCAAGTGCTTTCTTAGCTTTTGCTATTATTTCTTGATCTGTCATTTAACCATATTTTATTTCATCATGACAACTTAGATGATTATAAAAAACTTGAATCACTACTAAACTAATCCCCCATTCAACTATAAATCTCACTTCCCTTTTCTTTAAACTCTTCCGATTTTTCCTGCATCCCTTTTTCTGCAAAGTCACGCACTTCCTGAGTAATTTTCATACTGCAAAAATGCGGGCCACACATCGAACAAAAGTGTGCAATCTTTGCACCATCTGCCGGAAGTGTTTCATCATGAAATTCCAAGGCTTTCTCCGGATCTAAACTCAGGTTAAACTGGTCTTGCCACCTGAACTCAAAGCGGGCTTTGCTCAGTGCATTATCCCGGTATTGCGCTCCCGGATGTCCTTTGGCTAAGTCTGCAGCATGTGCCGCCAGTTTATACGTTATCACACCAACACGTACATCTTCTTTATTGGGCAAACCCAAATGTTCTTTTGGCGTTACATAACACAACATGGCACATCCGTACCAGCCTATCATCGCCGCACCTATGGCTGATGTAATATGATCGTAGCCCGGTGCAATATCTGTAGTCAATGGACCTAAGGTATAAAAAGGTGCTTCGTGGCATTCCTTTAATTGTTTGTCCATATTTTCTCTGATAAGATGCATCGGTACATGTCCGGGGCCTTCTATCATCACTTGCACATCATGTTTCCATGCTATTTTGGTCAATTCGCCTAATGTTTCCAGTTCTGCAAATTGCGCGGCATCATTCGCATCGGCAATAGAACCCGGGCGCAAGCCGTCGCCCAAAGAAAATGCCACATCATACTGTTTCATTATCTCGCAGATTTCTTCAAAATGCGTATATAGAAAACTTTCCTGATGATGTGCCAGACACCATTTTGCCATGATACTGCCACCGCGCGACACAATACCGGTAACTCGTTTTGCCGTCAATGGAATATAACGCAACAACACACCGGCATGGATAGTAAAATAATCCACACCTTGCTCGGCTTGTTCTATCAAAGTATCTCTGAAAATTTCCCAAGTCAAATCTTCAGCTTTGCCATTCACTTTTTCGAGCGCTTGGTAAATAGGCACCGTGCCAACCGGAACAGGCGAATTGCGGATAATCCATTCGCGCGTTTCATGTATGTTTTTCCCGGTGGATAAATCCATAATGGTATCAGCACCCCAGCGACAAGCCCAAACTGCTTTTTCTACTTCTTCTTCTATGCTGGAAGTAACGGCACTGTTGCCGATATTGGCATTTATTTTTACTAAAAAGTTGCGACCAATAATCATAGGTTCGCTTTCAGGATGGTTGATGTTAGACGGGATAATAGCCCTGCCTTCGGCTACCTCCTTTCTTACAAATTCAGGAGTGATAAAAGATGTAGGTGTGTTGGCACCAAAACTTTCGCCCGGGTGCTGCTGACATAAAAGGGCTGCTTGTCCATTCAGATTTTTATTATATTCTTCTATTTTCTGATTTTCTCGAATGGCAATATATTCCATTTCCGGCGTGATGATGCCCATTTTTGCATAATGGAGTTGAGTTACATTGCTACCTTTTTTTGCACGCAGCGGTTTTGCAATATGCTCAAAACGCAGGTGGTGGAGGCTGTCGTCATGCAGTCTTTTTTTTCCGTAATCCGAGCTTACTTCATACAGTTCTTCCACATCATTTCTGTCTGTTATCCATTGTTCACGCAAACGCGGCAAGCCCTTTTTTATATCAACGATGTAGTTGTTGTCGGTATATGGTCCCGACGTATCATAGACCGTAACGGGATTATTGGCAGTCAGTTTGCCATTGTTTTTAGTGGGGGATAACGAAATTTCCCGCATGGCAACGTGGATATTATTCAGATTGCCCTTTACATAAACCTTTTTAGAATTCGGGAATGGAGTGGTGGTGATAGTATTCATTGTAATATTAAATATGGTGCTATGGAATTTATTTTATTGCTTTCTTTTTTTAAACGAGTTTGAATTTACTCTTGTAGTCCTTGATTTAATAATAATAAGATTTCTGTCTGAGTTCATGTAGTTTTTCATAATAAATATAGAAGAAATATCTTCTGGATCTAAATCATCAAAAAATGCTTTGATTACTTGTCTATAATTACCAAAATGAATATCCCAATATTCTGTAGAATCTGTTGAGCTTGAGTCACTTATGATAATATTATCATATATTATCATTGGGAATGGTTTTTTTAAGAAATAAGATTCTTTGATAGAATTAATTTTTAGTCTTTTTAATGCCAAATACTGATTGGTTGAATTTTCTTGTTCAATTTCATTATACAAAGTATCATAACCATAGAGATGGACTCCTGTGTTTATAATAATATTGGGCCTATAATTAAAATAAGATGACTTGTATAAATAAACTTCTGAAATGACTAAAGGAGATAATAAAGAATTAAGATATCCGCCAAATTTTATTTGACTTTTAGAATTATTTTCAGAATCTGTAATTTTAGGATTTATAGGAATACCATCATAAATTATTAGTGATAATGGGTTTTTATACACAAAGCTATCTTCGATTTTTTTTAATTTTGCATAACAAGTGCGTATAAAGTCATAGTTTGCTATGTTTAAAGTTTTATTATAATATAAAGTGTCAATCAACTCACCATTTTTGCTATTATCTGCTACAGAGTAATTAATATTAATCAGAAGAGAAATAAATATCAACTCTTTAATGTATGAATATATTTCACTATATATATAACTCATATTTTAAATATTATTTACTAAATCAATTCGAGTTAAACAATCTAATAAAGATGTAAAATATTGTTTCATTTCTAGGTATCTGAAAATTATCCTTTCTGAATTTAATATTATAATTAATAATCATATTTTTGACATCATCAAATCATCTAATTTTCATATCTCCACATTTCCACATTTCTCAAATCGGTATATCGGTACATTCTCCCATTTCCTAATTTTCACATTTCCACATCTCATACATCGGCATATCGGTACATTCCCACATTTCATACATCGGTATATCGGTACATTATCACATTTCCACATTTGCTAATTGCATTTTACCCACCCGCCACAGCGCCAATAATAATGATTTTATCCTCCATGTTTAATCTTGTTTCATCCCATTTGCTCTGAGGAATTATTGCTTCATTCACCGCTACGGCTATTCCTTTTTTATCCTGCATTTGTAAAAATACTAATGCTTGATACAAAGTTGTATTTTCTTCAAATTCATAATCTTGATTATTAATACAAATGTTCATCTTACTTTATTTTTTAGTACAAAAGAATTAAGCAGTTGTACAATTTTTTGCAATAAAACTCTGAGGACGTATTGGTGCACTCATTCCCTTCGATGGTATC
>DAOQII010000070.1:0-10045 GCA_035339455.1 Chitinophagales bacterium | reverse complement strand
GCCAGTGCGAGCATCGCCTGGGTGACCACCTCGCGGAAATCCGTGCCTGCGGCCGGCGCGGGCGTTTCGGGCGCGGGGATGGTGTCGAGCGGATCACCGCCTTCCTCTTCGGCAAACGCCTCCAGAGCCAGTTCCGCCAAAATCAGCTTCGAAATCTTTTTGAATTAAGTCGGTATTGCAGCCACAACGATTGCTGACAATATATTGTTTGAAAGTATTTATTCCTGTAATTGCCGGATTTGTACTCACTATTCTGATTCTGTAACCGGTTCCTGCTGCCGTAGCACCCGGAATGGCGGCGCTTACTGTATGATTTTGTGCGCTAGTCCCGGCCCAGGAATAGGTACCTATCGTTGTAGGTGTTGTAAAAGATCCGGCAGCATTGCTTAGTTGAATTTGAAAAGAATTCCCGGTATTAAAAGTACCTGTAGTATTAAAACTGACACTTACTGTTTGGCCTGCACAAAGCAGTTCCATCGGGAGTGTTTCTGTTATTGCTATTGTTTGTGATTTTAACGTATGTGTTAAAATTGAAATTGACAATAGACATAATACCTTAAAGGTTTGTAAACAGGTTTTCATGAGTTGGGTTTAAATGTTAAAAATCTGTTGTTTCAATACAAAATTATACAGATTCATTACACTTATCAATAGTTAATTGTAGCGCATTGTGACATGATTATTTTTGTTGTTTTTACTACTTTTAAAAAATAGCTATAGTGTATTTCATTTATATACAATTATTTACAGTTATTTTATAAAAACACACACTGTAAATTTGTGATATTAAAAAATCCTTAACTATGACAAAATTATTTCAGTTTTTCATTAAACATAAGCAGCATATTTCATGAAATAGAGATATTAATACTAAGAAAATAAATTAAGAGAATACAGATTAAGTATTTGCAACTACCTCTCGGATAAATTCCATCAGCCCTTTAGCCCCCTGATTTTTAGCAGAAGAAGTAAGAAAAGCCGGGGGTAAATTTTCCCAACTTTCCAGTAATTTCAATTCAAATTGTCTGCAATTTTTTTGTATTTCCTGGGCTTTGCCTTTATCTGCTTTAGTAAATACGATTGAGAATGGAATGGCATTTTCGCCAAGCCAGTTAATAAATTCTAAATCAATTTTTTGAGGCGGAATACTGGAATCTATCAATACAAATACACAGGCTAAATTTTCCCTGTTTTTCAGGTAAAATCTGATCATTTTATCAAAATGCTCGCGGGTTGTTTTCGATAATTTGGCATAACCATAACCCGGCAAATCTGCTAAATACCAGCTTTCGTCAATTAAAAAGAGGTTAATATTTTGGGTTTTTCCCGGCGTCTGAGAAACTTTAGCCAGTTCTTTGCGTTGAGTTAATAAATTAATCAGAGAAGATTTACCCACATTACTTCTGCCTATAAAAGCAAATTCTACCAATTCTGATTTTGGACAATCATCACATTTGGGAAATGCACCAATAAATTTAGCTTGTTGTATCAATTTTTAGATTTATTAATATCCGGCGACTAAGTTCGGTAAAATAGTTGACGTTTAAAGACGTATTTTTGCCTTAGAAAATTCAGTAATGAATTTTAAATGATAAATGTTGAATTATAAATGATAAATGTTCAGTCTAACAACTAACTACCCATTAACTAATAACCAATTACCATTCATCTAATGTCTAACCCGGTAACACCATACAATACTTCTGAAAGCAAAAAAAAGCAAGTGGCTGAAATGTTTAACAACGTAGCAGGTACTTACGATTTTTTAAATCATTTTTTTTCTCTCGGTATTGATAAGCTATGGCGCAAGAAACTGGTGCGTATGATGGGATTACAAAAGCCGGAAACTATTTTGGATGTAGCTACCGGAACAGGAGACTTGGCTATTGCAGAAGCTGCATTACATCCTAAAAAGATTGTAGGTATCGATATTTCGGAAAAGATGCTGGATGCTGGGAAGTCTAAAATCAGTAAGTATCCGAATATTGAATTTCATCTTGGTGATGGCGAAAATATACCCTTCCCTGATGATTCATTTGATGCAGTAAGTGTATCTTTTGGCGTGCGTAATTTTGAAAATGTGCCCAAAGGACTTCTTGAAATGCGCAGAGTGTTAAATGAGAATGGCAAAATTTACATTCTGGAGTTTTCTAAACCCAAAAATGAATTGTTCAAGAAATTATACTATTTTTATTTTTGCACCGTTTTACCTTTTATCGGCAAGTTAGTATCTAAAGACTCGAATGCATATACTTACCTGCCCGAATCGGTAAAACAGTTTCCAGATGGCACAGCATTTGTTGCGCTGATGGAAGAAGCTGGTTATAAAGAAATTAAATGTACAACACTGACTTTTGGCATAAGCACAATTTATACGGCAAAAAAATAATCCTGTTTTTATTTTGTTGTATCAGCTTGCACTCGCTTGCTCAGCGTAATGTATTGGAGAATGATATAAAATTTGCCCGCCGCCCTTATCATTTCGGCATACATCTGGCTGCCAATATGGGCGACTACAAAATTAATCATAGCGCGCTTTTTGCTGTCAGTGACAGCGTATTAGCTATAACGAACAAACTGGGAGTAGGATTTGAAATCGGGGCGCTGTTCAGCTATCATATCAATAAATATTTAGAGCTGCGCACTGTGCCGAGTTTTAGTTTTACCAGCAAAAATCTCGAATTTACATTTTCAGACGAATCGAAAAAAAAGAAAGATATACCGCAAATTTATTTTGATTTTCCAATTGAGATTAAGTTCAAATCTCAGCCATTAAGAGATATCAAAGTTTATGCTATCGGAGGACTGAAATATGGCTATGATATTGGCGGTAACATCAATGACAGAAAAAAAACCGGCATGCCTCATCAAAAACTCAATGACTTTGGCGTGGTGTATGGCGTAGGTTTAGAAATTCATTTTCCCCTTTTTATTTTATCTCCTGAAATAAAAGCCTTTAATTCAGTTTTGAATATTCACAAACAAGACCAAGAAATTTTTGCTCCGTATATTAAAGGGTTATATAACCGCACATTTACTTTTTCAATAAACTTTGAAGGATAGCTGCCTTGTTATTAACCTGTGTTCGGGATATACGTTTCAATTTAAAAATAGTTGATTTTATGATCAAGAACCACCACCTTTCTATCTTTCTATTCCTCCTCCTTGTTAAGTTGGAGGAAAAATGAGAAATCAACTATTTTTTTACCTTATTTTTCTTAACCCGAAATCTGGTTATTACTTTGCAACTCGTTTTTCGTGTAAATCCAGCTTTTCTTTAACAGCCAATTTTACGGTATTAAGTGCGTTTTCAAAGCTCTTATTATTATTCACTACAATATCACAATGGGATTTATAAGGCAGAATATATTTTTGATAAGCCGGAAAAACATGGTTTTGATAGCGATATAAAACATCTTCCAATGGATAATTGCGTTCTAACTGGTCACGTTGTATGCGGCGTATGAGCTTAATGTGTTCTTCGGCATCAATAAAGATTTTAAAGTCCATCATTTTTTCAATCTGAGGAAAATGAAAAACAAAAATACCTTCTATGATTAAAATTGGTGCGGGTTTGTAAACAATATACTTGGGTTCTGCCAAATGATTATTGTAAGTATATTCTTTTATATATACATCCTCACCATGGATAAGTTTCAAGACGTCGCGGGCGTATAATTCTTCTTCAAATGACTCCGGCAAATCGAAGTTCTCAATATCATTATCATCTTTAAGCTGTTGTTCTCGCGGGCGATAGTAATTATCTTGCGAGAGCAGGCAGACCTGATCGTCGCCGAAATCTTCAGCTAAGCGTTTTAGAAATGTAGTTTTACCGCTGCCACTGCCGCCAGAAATACCGATAATAAAAGGTTTGGTCATTATCCGCTTGTTTTGGCGAATTTCGGTATAAATTCAGGATTAGAAAAAATAAATCTGCTTTTTTTTCTCCTTGAATTGAAATTCTTGTAACTACTCATACTGATATCGCTTAAACAGCTCCAAGTGAAGCAATGCAGACTTTCGCCAGCTGAAGTCTTTTGCTCGTTCTAATGCTGCCTTAGTATATTTTTCATGCAATGCAACATCTTCTATCATTAATATGGCATTACTGATTGCTTCAGTTTGATAGGGATTAACGGTAATTCCTCCGTCTTTGCAAATTTCTTTACACGCAGACGAATCCGATGTAATTAAAGGTGCACCGGATGCCATGGACTCAACTAAAGGCAAGCCAAAACTTTCATGTAAGGAGGGAAAAATAAAACAATATGCATTTTTCATCAATTTTGCCACCGACTTCGGTGTTTGTTTATCCCTAATCAGCGTTATTTTTTCATCTTCAATTTTATCCGGATAACCGGGACAAACCAATAACAGCGGGTAGTTCGTCTTGTTTTTTATCAAATTGTATGCTTCAACAATACGTTCCGTATTTTTTTTAGGCTGATAGATGGATACATGCAGATAAAATTCCTTACTGCCGCTTTGCGGATAAAATAAATTATCATCATAGCCGTGGTAGATATATGTAATTAAATCAGGGTAAATATTCAATTGCTCAACTAATTCTTCTTTGGCAAATTTCGATACTGTTATAATATGTTTTACTTTGAATTTGTAAAGTCCCCACATAATTCGTCTTCGTAAATTTGTAAAGACCCCAAAAAATCTGTTTTTCAATTTAGGATAAGTATACCGCAAGGGCATTGACAAATTAGCAGCTCCGTGTAAAGTTACAATCCAGGGTATGGATGTGGTTAGAATCTTTCGGTTCGGGTAGCGGGCACCTGTACAGGTAGGATCCCAAATTAAGTCTACATCTGGGATAGGCTGGTTTTTACCAAAATAATGTATTTCAACTCCAAGTTCCTGAAGTATGGTACAAATATTATCCGAGTAAATTTTTACACTCGTATCATAACGCTGAGGTACCCATACACCGATTTTCATTTTATTTTCCATTTTTCTCTAAGCTCTGTCATCGGATGTTCGAAGTATTTATACACAATAATAGACAAAAGAATAGAGCCTGTTGCATATAGCAAGAACAGCGGGATATTCTGAATGGGGGTATGTGTCTTAAATACGGCATCAACCAAATACATCACTACACTTCTGTGGAATATATAACAAGAATAAGAAGTAATACTCCAATAAGATATAAATACGACAAACCAGTTCACTTGTTTAATTTTAAAATCTTTCATATATACACATAATGAAAATGCTGAAATTGCAGTTAGTAAATAATAATAGATATATGCGCTGAGTGGGAATAATCTATTATAACCTTCTCCGAAAACGATGTAGTTATAATATATATATACAGAAAAAGAAATTACAAAAACGAAAAGTAATATAATTCTGATTTTTTTAAGAAACCCTTTATAAAAATAATCAATCCATGCAAAAGTAATTCCAATCGAAACTGCATCAATCCGATGAAAGGTCATTCTCGATACATCATACCATGTTAGCCGGGGTTGCAAAGTGTATGCATGAATACGCAGAATCAAGGGAATAAAATAAAAAAACAAGATGCAAGCTAAAATATTGTACTTTATTTTATCTATATTATTTAATTTCGTATAACTAAGAATCCATTCTCCAGCAATTAAGCAGAGGGGAAATAAAAGATAAAACCATTCTTCAATACACAACGACCAGGATTCCATCAGAAAAAAGCTGGGAGGACTTAATATAGACTGACAAAAGAAAAGGTCTGCCAAAAACTGGGCTCTGAATAAGATTTTATTGCCGTCAATGATTAACCAAAGCAGTGCCGTACCAAAAAGCAATAAATAATAGTTTGGCAAAGTCCTGAACCAGCGTCTTATCCAAAAATTATAAGCACTTTTTCCTGTAAAATCAGCATCTCGTACATATGTTTTAATCAGCATAGTTCCAATAAGATATCCACTCAAAACAAAAAACATATCCATCGTCCAGAAAGCAATGATTGATACAAATTGATTGATGGCAGTAAAGTTGATCAGCTTAGTTCTTCCATGAGTATAAAGAACGATAATGATGGCAAAGCCCCTAAGAACATCAAATCCAAAAATTCGTGAACTGTAATCAATCTCAATTTTAAAAATGTTTCTTAGCCGATGCAGCATCGTGTAAAGATAGAAAAAGATTTATTTGGAACTTAAAAATGGAAAATATCCGGAATAAAAACCGAATTTAAATTTAATATAAATAACAGAAAGCAGATTCCATATCAACATACTTACCGCTCCGGCAATAGCAGCACCTTCTATGTCATACTTCGGAATGAGTATCATATTTAATAGGATATTGATACAAGCTGCTATTATTGCCATATTTCTGAATTGCTTATGATGTCCGGTTGCATTCAACAACTGCGCTGTAGGACCACATAAGGTATTAAAAAGTTGACCAACAGTTAATATTGCAAGGCTGCCAGCACCAATGGTAAACTCAGTACCATACAGTTGCATAATTTTTTTTGCAAAAAAGATTAGCAGGATAAATAACGGCAAACTGATATAAAACATCAGCTTGGATGTCTTATGCATTAATTTCTTGATCTCGTCAAAATTATGACTGTAATAAAGCTGGGTAAATTTAGGTTGCACTGTCGTATTCAGCGAGACGAGTAAAGTAGTGGCAAGTGCGGAAATATTCGTACAAGATTTATAAATACCCACACGAGCCGTATCTATTCCGAACATTTTCATCATAAAAACATCTGCACTGTTATTTACCAAAAATGCCGTGTAGGTTAATAGCATGGGAAATGCCAAGTTAAAAATAGTATTTGATGAAATCTGCTGTTCTAAAACTTCTCCTTTTGCAGGTTTAATCAAATTTTTATAAACTGGATATATAGAAAAAATAAACGGAAGCAAACACAAAGTAATCCAATGCAAAAAGATGGGATTGTTGATGTTAAACCAGTAATATGTAAGTAGCAGTAGCAATAACAAACGGATGACCGTTGGCAAAACTAATGTGAGATTTGCAGCATTGATTTTAAATGCAGCTCTAAGGCTGAAGAAAAAATATTCACTCAAAACAAAAAAAACGACAAAAACAGCTGATCCTCTGAAATAGGGTAGCATGTCGGGTTCGTTCCATATTTTACAAAGCATAGGAGATACCCAATATAATATTATACTACATATAATACTTAAAATTGTAATGTATTTTGTGCCCTTTTCAAAAACATGGAGTGCGGTACGCCGATTATATCGACTGGTATATTCAGGGATTAGTTTTTGCATAGCATCACGAATGCCAAAATTTGAAAAAATTGCAGCCGTATTGATTACGGTTACCACAAGTGTCAGTCTGCCGCTAGCTTCAGCACCGTAAAAGCGGGCAATTAAAATACCTGTCATAAAGCGCAAACCTTGAACAAAAAAGAGTGAAAGCGCAGTAAATAAACTGCCTTTCAGCACGTAACCAAAATGCTTATCGCGCCAGGATTGCTTGATTATTTGAATATATTTTTGCAACTGAATAGTGCCTAAAATTAATAAAATTCAGGGAGTTAAATGCAGCACATGCTGCAACTTAAAACTAGAATAAACAAGCAATAGTTTAAGTGTAAATGGCAGAATATGCTATTTATTTCATGCTATAGATTAGCAAAAGGATAATTTGTAAATAAATATGCAAATTATACAAGAACAGCGAATTCGCTAGTTGTCATTTTTATCCATTGCATCACCGGATTTTTTACCGACATTATTGTAACCGCCGGTATCTTGTACACTTGGCTTACCAGTAGCAGTAGTCGATTTTTCCCAGCTGATAAAATTACCTTTTCCGCTTACAACAATTTTATTTACCGATACAATTTCGATGTCATTGTCTTTTCCGGTTACGATTACTTCCGTATATTTTCCGGTAAGTTTTATCTTGTTATTGTTGCCTGTAATAACTACTTTTTCGTAATCGGTATTGATTGTTTTATCTTCTGCATCATTCCCGGTAATCGTATAAGCGTCAGCAGGAATTTCGAATGCTTTACTTTTTGTAACAGTCGTTTTAGTTTTATTTTTTGTTGTAGTTGTCTTTGTTTTTTGTGCAGAAAGATTGCCGATTATAAAACAAACGGCAAAAAATAAGAAGATTGTTTTTTTCATTTGAAATTGAATTTATACGTGTAAATATACGTTTCAAAAATCATTCCAGAAGTTTTTTAACATTACGGTTGAGTCTGCTTGTGTATTATCATGAAACAGGAACTGAAACCATTCAAAAAACCAGACTTTTCTGCCAATCTGGGTGTACCAGCGCATGGCTGCCCTTAGTTTTTTATCACGGTGAAAAAACAATCGCTTTAATGCTTTTGGTCTTATTTGCAACAGTATTTCAGTGAGCTTTACCAATAAAATAATTTGCCAGGGTTTCAGATTTATTGTTTTTAAAATTTGATGCTTATAATCCCATTTGCGCTGGTCGGACTGAATAATTATTCTGTCTTTTACTTCATCATAATAGGGTGTCCATTGATGCGGAGTGGCGTATAAAAGTTGTATCTGATCCGGATCATATTGAATAAGATGTTTTAAGTTGTGATAAAAATCTTTCCATGTCTCATCGCCAAAACCCGTTACATAAGTTGCCATAGAAAGTATATCATGCTGACGTAATAACTGAATTGCTTTTTTGTCATCAGCTATGCTGCCGTCTTTTTTTATTTTATCTAAAACATTTTCATCATAATTTTCAATACCTAATAAAAAACGCTCAAATCCCGCTTGCTTATACAAATGCAAATAGGCTTCATCTCTTACAATATTATCTGCACGAACAGAACCGACCAAAACTAAATTCAAATTTTTAGCTATTAATGCCTTCAAAAATGCTATCCAGGGCTTTTGATGTGTTGCAGGATTTTCATCTGCAAAATTGATGACTTCAATGCCATATTGATGATGCAATATTTCAATTTCATCGGCCAGTTTTTGTGGATTGCGATGCCGCCATTTCTTCCAAAACAAACTTTGCCCGCAATAACTGCATGGATATGGACAGCCTCTCGAGAATTGCAAGACAACGGCTTTTCTTTTTCCCCAATAAGTATAATGATAGCCTTCCATCAGCTCCCATGCAATTCTATAGTCGTCTAGATTTTTTATAAGTTTGGCGGGTTTTGTTTTTATAATTTCATGTTGATTTCTATATGCAATACCATCTACCAAACCTATCTTACCGGTTGCTATAGCCGGGATAAGTTGAGTAATAATTTCTTCGCCTTCACCACAAACTATAATGTCTATCGCTTTATTTTTTGTCAAAATTTCTTTCCAGTGATAAGTAGGAAATACACCGCCGATAATTATTTTGATAGCAGGCAGGATTGCCTTAACTCGATTTGCTATTAATTCGATAGTTGGCTGTGCAGAGGTAGATCCGGAATGCCCCATAAGCAATATATCAGGATTGAATTTTTCAATTTCTGCTACTATGTTCTCCATCTCCATATTACTGTAATCAGCATCGAGTAATTTTATTTGATAGCCCAAGTCTAAAAGCGGACCGGCAATGCTCAGCAAGCCCAAAGGCGGAAGATGTTCTCCGGCAAGTCTGCTTCCGATAGCAGTGTGCGGTGGATTGAGTAAAAATATTTTCATAGAACAAATTGAATGGCAAAACTAGGCGAACCTGTTTTTGTATTCATATTAAGATGCGTTAATAAAATTTGTAAAGAATTAAAATATGTTATTCCCTGCTAAAAAATTTAATATTAAAAAGGTTTCAAAATGCTTAAATTGTTATTTGAAAAACCAATTTTATGAAAATATTTAAAAGTCAATTCCTTAATCAATTATCTCTGCAAGCAAAAATTCATGCTAGTGGCATGGATGAAGATCAGTATGAAGAGCTTCGACATTCGCGCAGAAAATTTCTGAATACAAGCTTAAAAGCTGGGGCTGCATTGGGCATTGCCTCTACTATTCCCTTGTTGAATTCATGTAAACTGAATAGCAACAAAAACACAAATGCAGAAAAAGCAACACTTTCACAAAAACCTAAAGTTGCCATTATAGGTGCCGGTATTGCCGGA